>JAAYOK010000154.1 GCA_012520355.1 Bacillota bacterium
CTTAGTTCAGCTAACGTCCCTTGTTTCTTTGTCTGTAGGAAATAAGAGTGACGTCAAATTACAGACTACCCTTTGAGACGTGCCTGGATCTTGAGGGGGAAACTTACGGGCTGGTTTGTCCTTTAGCTGGCCACAAAGTAGAAGGACCAACGAGAACCTAATTTGTGGCTGCGCTCGGAGATGCTGGTGTGATTCCACTTACGGACAGCGGTGCAACTCCGCTCACCTCCACCAAAAACAAAGAAAAGAACGGAGAGTCTGGCTACAGGCTCTTTTTTTGCGCGATTAGAAAAGCACGGTAGCTCAGCAACCCCCCATAATTCTAGAAAAGGTAGTTTGTCTCGTCCTCGCTCCTTCTTGCACAAAACAGAGAGCACAGGGAAAGAAAAATCCCCTGCCTATCAGGCAGAGGATGAAGTATACTATGTGGTTAGAACCAAACAGCTAAAATGACAGAAAGGACCATGAAACCGACAGCAAGATACGTCGTTGCCGTTGCAAGGATCTCTTCGCTCCCCTTACGTTGGTTGAAGAACATTTGTCCCCCTCCACCAATCGAGCCTAACCCTTCACCCTTGCTCTCTTGTAGTACCACGGCGACAATCAACGCAATACATACAATAAACTGGATAACCATCAAAAAGGTTCCCATAGTCTAATGACACCTCCCTGCCCATTTATAACGCTACTCAATCATTTTATCACAGTGTTAACCCCCAGGCAAGAGAAAAACCAGATCTTCCTGGGCAAGACCCGATCAGCTCCGCAAAAAGGACTGGTACCACAAGGCGCTATCCTTCAAAATCCGTTCCTGGGTGTCAAAGTCCACATAGATGATGCCAAACCGTCGATCATAGCCAAAGGCCCATTCAAAGTTGTCTAGAAGGGACCAGACATAGTAGCCCTGCAAGGGTATCCCAGAGTCAATGGCTCTGGCACACTGGGCAATATGTTCCTCCAGATAGGCCTGACGCTTGTGGTCCTTGATCCGTCCTTGTTCCACTACATCTTCATAGGCTGCCCCATTTTCCGTAATGTAAAGAGGGAGGGGACCGTAGTCTTGATGGACCCGGAGGAGCAGATCATAAAGTGCCTCAGGATACACCTCCCAACCCATGGCCGTCACCGATCGCTCCGGTTTTTGCCTTTGGGGTTCCCCATTTGCATCTGCCGCCACTAAACCACGGCTGTAGAAGTTAATGCCGAGAAAGTCATTGGGCTGGGAGATGAGCTCGAGATCCCCTGGTTGAATTGCGGGACTGACGTAGGCCATGAACTCTTCTAAGTCACTAGGATAACGACCCTTGAAAATGGGATCCAAGTACCATCTGTTCTGGAATCCATCGGCCTTTCTAGCGGCAGCGATGTCCCTGGGGTCTGGTGAAGCAGGATACTGGGGAGCTAGATTGAGGGTGATGCCAATATCGGCGCCTAGATTAAGCTGGCGATAGCCCTCTACTACCAAACCATGCCCTAGGAGCAAATGGTGAGCGGCACGAAAATGCGAGGGAAAATCCTTCTTCCCTGGAGCATGCTCTCCATTTCCGTAGCCTAAGAAGGCGGAGCACCACGGCTCGTTGAGGGTTATCCAAGAGTCAATCACATCTCCAAGTTCTCTAAAGGCCACTTGAGCATAGTCTGCGAAATACTTGGCGGTATCCCGGTTTAACCAACCACCCAAATCCTCGAGTACTTGGGGCAAGTCCCAATGATAGAGGGTAACCGCGGGAGACACTCCCTGTTCTAGCAGTTCATGAATGAGGCGTTTGTAAAAATCCAGGCCTTTTTGGTTCACGCTTCCCTTGCCCTCGGGCAAGATCCGCGGCCAAGCTAGGGAAAAACGATAACTGTCTACACCGAGCTCCTTGATCAGAGCCACATCTTCCTTAAAAAGGTGATAATGATTACAGGCCACATCGCCCGTATCTCCATTAAGCACCTTACCCGGTGTTTTGCTGAATCGATCCCAAATCGATTCTCCCCGGCCGTCTTCAAAGGCCGCGCCCTCAATCTGGTACGAGGCCGTGGCTGCACCCCAGACAAAATCCTCGGGAAATCTCATGTTATTCCTCCTAGCAAAGTAGTTGCGGCTTTGGTTCCTTGGCCACATTCTCCAAATCCCAGAAGCTTCCTGCTTTCGACAGGGAGAGTTTTGCGCGAAAACAGAAAACTCCAGTCCCTACCAGGGTCTGGAGTCTCGTTGACGTTAGTCGAGGAAGTTACTCACTCGATCGAATTGGCTTAGCACGGTATAATCGCCGTCACCCGTGGTAGATACCAAGACTGCACCATCAATGCTGGTAATAAAGGTCTTGGTACCTGCCTTGGAATAGTTCCGGTAGATGCGGAGTTCTTCAATAGCGTCACTCATCATCACCGCCACTTCGGCCCCTATCGCTTCCCGGAAGGGCTTGCTCGACGAGGTACCTGCTCCATGATGGGGAACTTTTAAAACACCTGAGCTGAGGCGTTCACCATACTTGGCAGCAATTTCCCGTTCGGCATTGGTATACAAATCGCCGGTGAACAAGAAGGACGAGTCTTCATATGTCAGCTTCAGGAGTAGCGAAAGGTTATTGATAAACTGGGTACTTCCCTCAGGGTAACCTTCATAGTACTCGATGCCTGCCGCCGGATGAAACACTTCGACTAGAACATGATCACCAAACATGAAAGTGTCACCTTCTGTCAAAATAATGTGGGGAACACCTGTATCCGCCAAGGCATCCATGTAATTATTGTAGTGCGATGTTGGATACACGATCTCACTGGTGTAAACCGCCCCAATCTCATAGGCGCGAATCAGTTGCGCCATACTACCAATGTGGTCCACATGGGGATGGGAAGCCACAAGGTAGTCAATTTTGCTGACCCCAAGGGCCTTAAGGGCATGCTCAATGTCAATGAAGGTGCTGGGATTACCCGTGTCAACTACCATGACCTTACCATCTGGCGAGGTCAAAATGGTGCTATCTCCACTCTTGTCATCACTCCGCGTTGTAAGCTTGAGGAATCGGGCTGTCAGCCTTCCCCCATCTTGCGTTACATCGAAAATTTGATCATAGCGATCGACCCGTTCTTCCGCGAAGACGGTGAGACTGAGGAGCAAAAGAACGCTTAGGACAAGGGCCAGCCTTCTCATTTTTCTCATCTGCATCTACCTCCTACAGGACTTTACCTACTTCATAGCCGCCTTACTCATACCGGTCATGATGTATTTCTGCAGAACCAGGAAGAGCAAGATGATGGGAATAATGGCCATCACAGCTCCAGCCATGATCTCGTTGTAGTTGGCGGTTTCCATGCCCGCAAAGGTCTGACGCAGCCTGGTAACCCCTACCGCAATGGTCCGGTATTCATCTCGAGTTGCCACCATCTTGGGCCAGAAGTAGTTGTTCCAACCATTGATAAACGTGATGATGGATATGGTGATTAAGGTCGGCTTCGTCATGGGGACCAAGACATTCCAAATCAGACCGATCCGGCCTAAACCGTCGACACGACCTGCATCAAGGTAGCTCTCGTCCACAGCCTTGAAAGCTTGGCGAAGCATAAAGATAAAGTAGGCACTGACTAAATTCGGAACAATCAAGCCTGGGAAACTATTGATCCAACCGACGCGGGAGATCATGACATAAATGGGGACAAAGGTCACTTGAATGGGAACCATCAGGGCACCTAGAACCAACATAAATAAGGCATTTTGTCCCTTGAAGCGTCCTTTGGCAAAGCCATAGGCAGCCAAGACTCCGATCACTAACTCACCGATCATCATAAAGAAGGTCGTCACAAGAGTGTTAAAGAGATAGCGTGCAAAGGGCGCACGATTGAGCACATTCGGGAAGTTCGCCCATTGGAATTCCCGGGGCCATAAGGTGGGCACCGGCAAGAGAAGCTCTGTGCTTGTCTTCAGGGAGGAAATAACCATCCAGTAGATTGGGAAGAGCATGATCAAAGTCACGCCAATGGCTACCACATACTGCAATACCACACGCAGTTTCCCTATATTCTTCTTCGTCTGGAGCGACACCTTGTCATGGAAATAGCTGGCAATGGCCAGACAAACAAAACCAAGAATTACAGTGCCTAGGACGATCATTCCAGCCTTCAGGAGTGTTTCATAACTCGTGGCTAGAGTACCTAGATTTTGCCGAATCTCAAACGGAGTCAGGCCTTCGGCCATGTTGTTCATCTGCACATTATACTGGATCTTACCTGCGAGGGCTAGACCCATAAAGACAATGGACACAGCGAGGAAAAAGAGTAGTACGTCAAACCAACCCGATTGACGCATTCTCAACAATAAAGTATCTTGCATTTCTGGCATCTGGTGTCCTCCTTTCTAGGAATCGTAACTGACGGACCTGTTAGACCACTTCATGGTAACAGCGGTACAAACAAGCAGAATCAGGAAAAAGATAACGGAAACAGCTGCAGAACGAGCTGCCCGGAAATCACGGAACGACAGATTATAAATCCACTGGACCACTACGTTTGTGGCTGTTCCTGGTCCACCACCGGTCATCACGTCGACAGATTGAAAGACCTTCATACTGGCAATAAAGGTGGTGACAAAGAGAAACAGTGTAGTGGGAGCGAGCATGGGCAAGGTAATGAAGCGTAGTCTCTGTACACTATCGGCCCCATCAATTTCTGCTGCTTCGTAATAGTCTTTGGGAATTCCCTGCATAGCCGAGAGATAAATCATCATGGCATAACCAACTACACGCCAAGCAGTTAGGATCAGAACTCCGTAAAGTGCTGTATCAGCTTGGACCAACCAGTTTGGACCTCGAATACCAAAGAGAGAAAGCGCGTAGTTCAAAATACCATAATTGCCATGGAGAATCCAGATAAAGACCACGGCACTCGTGGCAACCGCAATATATTTGGGCATAAACACCGCAGCTCGCATCGCATTAAAGGTTTTGTTCATGCGGTTAAAGAGTAGGGCCAACAAAAGTCCCCCGACGAGAGTAATGAACAACTCCCAGAATGTGTAGCGAGCGGTAATCAACAACGACTCGCTAAAACGGGTCCAACCCGACTGCAAAAATAGCCAACGGTAGTTACGCAAACCAATGAACTGTTGGGGATCCGCTACCAACATACGCATATCGGTTAAGCTGATGCGTACCAAGTCAAGAATGGGAAAATAGATGAAGAGCATGAAAAAGAA
>JAAYOK010000155.1 GCA_012520355.1 Bacillota bacterium
CAAAATGAGACACATGGCCTGATCACCAGATGCACTGCGGGAGGTGGTGGACATAGCTTCCGAAAAGTAGTACTGGGCCTTTTCTGCAGCCTTCCGAGCCAGTTCCTCCTCACCGAGGTCTTCATAGATCCAGACCAAACGTAGCCAAAGATTGGCCCATTGTTCTAGCGTTGCCCCGACCACCTCAAAGGTGTTCATGGCTAAGTAGTACGATGTGATGGCTTGGTGAATGGTACGGGGCACATCAAAGGCAAAAGAATCTTGGGGGGGATTCTCCTGCCAAGCCTCCCTACCCTTGGTAATAGCTCTAGGCGAGATCTTCGTATATTGCCTTTCCGGATAGGCAAAACCGCAGGTGGGACAAACCCAAATGTAAAAGTAGTTTGGTTCAAAATTGCGGTACACATTGCGTAGGTCTGTCTTCTGCACCTCTAGTTGCAAACGAGTGGTGCGGACACGCGTCCCCGTAAACGATGTTTTACAAATCGGGCAATCCACATCCACTGTAAAGAGGAACTCACCATACTCTGTGGGGACTCGTTCGTTAAAGACGGGGTGCCCCTCAGGCAATATTCCAGCCTCTACCGGTGCCTCTTCTTGTCGTTGGAGTCCTTGGAAGAACATCATTTCATCACTTTTCACCTTAAGTGCTAGCTCCGATAGCAAGGACAGGGCTACACGGGGCTGGTTCGATAAGACTTGACCTCCATGAGCCTTGGTGATGTTTAACGTGGTCACATTGGTGGCACAGATGGCCGTATATGTATGGGGTTTTTCTGTAAAAAAAGCCACATCTCCAAGAATGCCGCCTGGTCCCAGAGTAACTTGTGTATCTCCTTGGGAGGCTAGGACGGTTCCTTCCAAGACAATATGGACGGCCTTGGCCGCATCTCCTGGAGCAAACAAGATGCTCCCTTTAGGATAGCTCTGTACCTGGTTTATTGCCACTTCCCCTTACCTCATTCCTTGATTCATATCGGTATTACTTAAGTGTTCGCTTATATTTGATGATCTCCTGTCCATAAAGAAAAAAGGAGGACCACTTGGTCCCCCTACCCGTAATACACTGTTTAGAACGCTAAGAACTTCGATTTTGGCGCGCTACAGACTGGACATTTGTCAGGTGCGTCACCGTCATGGGTATAGCCGCATACATCACAGACTTGAATGGTGCCAATGGTAATATCCTTCTTCTCCATGACAACTTTCTTCGCATCATCATACATAACAGCATGAATCTTCTCTGCTTCTAGAGCATAGTGAGTAGAGCGAACAGCGCCTTTTTCTTCCTGCAGTTCCGCTACGGCCTTATAGGCAGGATACATTTCTTCAATCTCAAAGGTCTCGCCATCAAAGGCATCTTGCAGGTTAGCTACGGAGTCATTAATTCCGCCGAGTTCCTTGAGGTGGTTGCGGGCGTGAACTAATTCTGCGTAAGCAATGGCTTTAAAGAGTTTTGCAACATTCGGAAAGCCTTCCTTTTCAGCAACAGTACTATAAATCTGGTACTTCATGTGGGCTTGGCTTTCGCCGGAAAAAGCATCTCTCAAATTCTGTTCGGTCATTTTTCTCATGAATAGAATCCCTCCCAAGTTTATTCCAGATCGGTATACCTTACTATACCATACACGGAGTTTACTGGCAATCGCCTAATGCTATACATTCCTATCAGACCAAACCACTAAATGCTGTGGAAAAACATCTGTTTCACCCATTGTCTTGTGGGTAACCTGTGTATATTGTGGA
>JAAYOK010000156.1 GCA_012520355.1 Bacillota bacterium
AATTCTCTGGCCAGTTCCCGCACTGCTTGAATCTTCGGATCTAGATCTTCCCGCCACTCTTTCTGTTCCGGCAAGGCAGGAACAAGAAAGGGTTCTAGTAAGACAAGTTTCGTAGCGCTCAGATTCTCTCGCACCCGCTCTAGTAACCTGCGGTAGCCTTGGAGATAACTATCTGTTGTTGTATGTAGATTTCGGTCATAGCGTCTCCAGCAATCGTTGATACCAATCATAATGGAGAGCACATCAGGTTGCAGATTGAGACAATCCTCCTCCCAGCGGTCCTGTAAGTCTACCACCCGGTTGCCGCTGATGCCACGGTTCATAAAGCGTACTTGCTTTTCAGGATACAAGGCCGAAAACAGACTCGCTGCGATATAGACATACCCCGTGCCCAGGGAATCTATGGATCGATCGCGCTTCGCATCGGTGATACTATCACCTTGAAATAATACTAGGTCACCTTGGGAAATAATCATTCAATCTATCTCCTTTATACTATTCGTGTGCGGGAATGACTGCGGGGAAATTACCGATTCCCATGAGTTGGGCTAAGCGAAGGGGAATCTCTGTGATCTGGAGAGTTCCCGTAAATTGCTCGGCGCCTGGTCCGAAGGCGTAGATGGGCACCATGGCCGCAGTATGCCCAGTGGAAAGCCAACCATAGTTTACCCTCTCACCCTCAGGAGTTCCGCTTGTGACTGCAAATCCGCCGGTTTCATGATCTGCAGTTACCAGGACTAGAGTTCCAGGATGCTCCTTGGCAAAGTCTAGGGCAAGCCCTACGGCCTGATCAAAGACGAGCAAGTCTTCAATCATCTCGTCTACGCTGTTCGTATGACCGGCTGTGTCAATACGAGCCCCCTCCACCAGTAGAAAGAAGCCCTGGTCATCTTGGGCCACCAGCTCTAGGGCCCGGGTAGTCATCTCAGTGAGGGCAGGTTCACTTGGAAAGCGAGTCACCTCAAAGCTCATGCCGCCACCCATGAAAAGACCGATGAGTCTAAGGTCAGCAGTTATCTCCAAGTCTAGGAGGCCATCCCGGTCATAGACATAGGTGTAGCCTTCGTCGAGGGCTTGGGCTAGCAATGAACCCTTCTTTGGCTCCCGAGTAAATGGATTGACACCGAAGGCATCTCCACCTCCACCCAAGAGGACATCTGGTTCAACCTGTAGCATATCGGCGGCAATCTGTTTATCCAGAGACCTCAAGTCTGCGTTCACCAAGAAGGCCGCGGGAGTCGCGTCAACAACCTTCGCCGTTGTGACGATCCCAATTCTCATCCCCTGTTCCTTGGCCCTAAGCATCAGGCTGGCCACTTTTGTACCATCGGGCAGCGTAGCTAAACGTCCATTGTCGGTCCGAAAACCTGTGGCCAAGGCGGTCGCTGCCGCTGCTGAGTCGGTTACCAGGTTGTTTTGGGAGAAGTTCAACGAGAGTCCCGTATAGGGCATTGTATCAAGATGAAGTCTAGAGTAGGCACTGCCCTCTTGGCTCAGTCTGGCCGCTGTAATCTGGTTGAAACCCATGCCATCCCCCACCAGGAAGATGACATTTTTCACCAGCCTCTCCGCACCGTGTACTACTGTCGATTGTACAACGAATCCGAGTAACAAGAAAGCGATCAGTAGATACTTCCAAACCTTTCCACGTTGGTTGTTCATCACTTCCACTCCCCTTTTTGTCATTACCTTCCTATATCTTAGGGAGATAGAGGCATTTCCCTGCAGCGAATCAAGATTCGAGTTTAGGAAGGAAATCACGGGATTTTCCAGAATTTAACGTATACCAGTATAATGCCTACGTCCTTATGGACCCCGGCAAAGGGAGGTCAAAATGTATATCTTTCCTCGTGACTTGTATGTTGACGTCCGCATTGAAGAATCATTCGATACGCACATCCGCTTTAAACAGCTCAAGCTCCAGAGCCAAAAGGTTCGGAAGGAGAAGGGCGCCTTTATTCGGGTGTTCGATGGTGAGAGATGGTACTACAGTTCCACTACGAATACAGAACATGTGCAAGAGCAGATCGATACCTTGGCAGCCATGGCCAAACCGAACCCTGATATTTTATCACACCCTATTGTGGCGGCCTTTGAGGTTAATCGCGAGAGCGTCTTTAGGTATGAGGCCGACTCGGTAACCGACATTCCTCTTCAAGAGAAACAGGATTTTTTAGTCAAGATCATCCGTCAAATCGAGGATGAGGCCATCGTCAATCACAGCTCGTATTATGTGGATAATAAGACCATCAAATCGTTCTACTCCTCCAAGGGAGCGGCCATCACCTATGATCAGCAGACCTGCGGGATCCGAATTGGACTCGATATTGTAGCAGGTGAGAATAAAGACCAGGTTTCTGTCTCCAAGGGAGCAGTCAACCTGCCAGAGCTCATGGGGTACGAAGGCTACTTCAGGGAAGAGATTGCCAAGAATATTGCCTTTGTCCGCTCTGCAGAACCGGTTGTACCCGGTGAGTATGCTGTTCTGCTGAGTCCGGAAGCAACGGGCGTTTTCACCCATGAGAGCTTTGGCCATAAGAGTGAGTCTGACTTCATGGTGGGCGATGAGACCATGCGGGCCGAATGGGCTTTGGGAAAACAGGTGGGCCGGGAGCTTTTACAGATCATTGATGACGGAACCCTTCTTGGCAATGGCTATGTGCCCTTTGATGACGAAGGAACCCGGGGAAGGAAAACCGATATCATCGCCAAGGGTCTCCTCGCAGGCCGCTTACACAGTACGGCCACGAGCGTGGCCTTAGACGAAGGTCTAACGGGTAATGCCAGAGCGGTAAACTTCGAGTTTGAGCCCATCGTACGCATGACAACAACCTATATTGATAAGGGGACTAGGCCCCTCAAGGATATTTTGGCCGAGATGGATAGTGGTATCTATCTCGAGACCTTGAAGCATGGTTCTGGCATGTCCACCTTTACTCTGGCCCCTGCCCGGGCTTACAAAATTGAAGGGGGAAAGATCGCCGGGCCTGTTAAAATCTCTGTTGTCACTGGCGATGTCTTTACTACGCTCCAGGAAGTGGACGCCATTAGTGAAGAGTTTGAGCTGACAAGTTTTGTCGGTGGAGGCTGCGGCAAGATGGAGCAATTTCCATTGCCCGTAGGTTTTGGTGGCCCCTATACTAGGGTCCGGAAATTACAGGTACAGTAGGGGGGATTGAGGGTGAGTTTGAAGCAAGAGTTTATTACCATCCAGGAAAAAGAAACGACTGCTCGAGTCCAACAAAGTCAAGTTCAGGCTGTTCGCCTCAAAGACATTACAAAGAAGGGCGTCCGAGTGTATCAAGATGGCAAGATCGGCATCTCAGGTGCTGTAGGTGATGTTTCAGAGCAGCTCTTACTGGAAAATGCTAAAGAAAATCTAGCTGCTGGCATCGAATATCCCTATCCTTTGACGAAGGATCGCAAGGATCACCGTGCCTACAACGATGCTCCCCTGAGCTCTGGGCAAGTCTTGGAGCATGCTGAGGAGATTCTGGCTGTCTTACGTAGCGAGTATTCTGATTTTACGTTCAGCGAGTTTGTGGCTTCCAATGAGATTAGGGTGCAAATGAAGAATAGTGAAGGCTTGGATCTGGAATATCAAGACGCCTTCTTCAATGTTCAACTGATCCTCAAGGAAAAATCAACCGCTAATCTCTTTGATGGTGGCCTAGCCTACCAAAGTCGGCAGGTGAACTTGGACCGTTTCTTAGACTTTAACCGCCATTTCTTGGAGGCTTACCGGAATAAGGTGGAGCTACCAGCGGGTGAACGTCTCCCTGTCTTCACCCTTGGCGCAGCCATTCCCAATGGGTTTTTGGCCCGGTCCCTCCATGGTGAACGTTTTGCCAAGGGTAGCTCTCTTTTCAGTGGCAAGCTCGGTGAAGAACTCTTTTCAGAAAAAGTGAGCCTTGATCTTCTGCGGGACCCAAAGCGTTCCCTGAGGCCGTTCTTTGATGCGGAAGGGGTCGTCTTGCCAGAGAGTGGTATCAGTCTGATTGAACGAGGGAGACTCCTGAGGGTTCTAACGGATAAGAAGACAGCCCAGACCTACAATCTGGAGCACACTGGCGCAGCCACAGGTGCCTATGATGATCCTCCCACAATTGATGGTGCCCACGGACAGTCCCTTTTCTTTAGGACCGATAGCGCAGACATCAAGGGGGTACTTGGAAATCAACTGGCCATCTTCGCCTTCATCTTCTCTGGTGGGGATTTCACCGCTGACGGAAGCTACGCTTCGCCCGTACAAATCAGCTTCTTGTTTGACGGCGAACGCTTGCTAGGGAAACTGCCCGAGTTTACCATGCGCTCCCATATCAATCGGATGCTCGGCCAAGATTACATTGGCACCTTCGACAATGAGAGTTTGTACGTTGGCGATATTCCCACCCAACTCCAGGGCTATTATATGACCATCGTGAGGTAAGCTTTGACACAACAAAAAACAGCGTATACCGTATATGCCAGGTACACGCTGTTTTCCTTTATTGCCCGTTTATCAGATCCATGGGGACTTTCACCGGAAATCTCACAGGTAATTGCCTAGGATTGGTGATACCATTATACTCAACAACTGCCTGAACTAAAGCAGGACTGGGAAATGGTTTGAAGCGCTGTACGATGCTCCAGACACTGTCCCCTGGTAAGAGCTTTACTTCAACCACAGGGCATACATGCTCTTCCATTTCCTCCGCAGAGACTACTTCATGTTCGAGTGAGCGGTCTGCTACCTGAGCCAAGACGGGTACCGTGCTTGCTGAATTACCTTCCAGATTGAACGCACTCTCATTATGTTCGACAGCCCCTCGGGCTGTTTCAGCCTCTTTGACTGCCCGGGCCTCTTCAAGTTCCGCCACGATTTCACCGAGGAGAGCTTTAATCGTGGAGAGTTCTTCCCTCATTTGCTGGCTGGATGTGGCCCAAGATTCCTTATCAACCCAGTTTGGTTCAACGACCGGCGCTGCTGCTTCTTCGGCCTGTCTGTTCTCTATCAGAGTCAGTGTTTCAAGGAGCGATTGGGCTGATGTTTCTTGAGTTAGCTGTCTTGCTTCTAAGTCTCTTAATGTAGCGGTGATAGACTCCAGGACCTCGTGGATCTCCGCATTAGCATCGAGCCAGGATTCCTTGTCAAGCCAGTTTGGTTCAACGACCGGTGCTGCAGCTTCTTCAGCCTGTCTGGTTTCCATCAGAGTCAAGGTTTCCAAGACCGATTGGGTTGATGCTTCCTGTATAGATTGTCTCGCTTCTAAGTCTGTTAGTGTGGTGGTGATGACTCTAAGTTCCTCGCGAATCTGCTGATTCGCATCAGACCAGGATGTCATCACTTCGATTCCACCATCCTGCTCGGCGTAATAGCGAAAGAGATAGACGTTGAGTCCCATGGAAACCAGTACGAGCACGACTAGAAAAATCTGCAAGCCATTGCCTTTTTTGTCATTCTTCTCTGCTGCCAATTTACCCCCTCCTTCTTTTCTTACATGTTAGAAGTTGTCCTCACGGCAATACTACAAACAATGCTATTTGTTTCCTTCTATAAACGATCACTTCTTTCCTTCCTAACAAATTCCAAACAGAAAAGATGATCCCGGTTCTGGGTACCCATTGCCAAGAATGACGCTGTTTGAAACAGGAATACGAGCCACTTTACCGAATTAGATCCTAGTAGAACAGGAGGAGAACATTGAAAATGGATACAAAGCGAGTTAGGAACTACAGACGCCATGCACGCGTTTATCAGATCCTGCGTCCCCTTGTTCAGCCTATATTCAAACGGGTCTTTCGACTAGAGTCTGGGCCACCCCTCGAACTAGAGGGACCATATCTTGTCTACGCGAACCACAACACAGATCTCGACTCTATATTGGTGCAAATCGGTTTGAAAGAAGACCTATATTTTGTCGCAAGCGAACACATTTTCCGAGTTGGCCTACTTTCTCGCCTACTTGTATACCTGGTTGACCCCATCTCCCGTCTCAAGGGTAGTACCGATATGGGTACCGTGCGAGAGGTGATGCGGCGTCTCAAAGATGGCAAGAATGTGTGCATTTTCGCGGAAGGGAATCGTTCGTTCAATGGGCTCACCGGTCACATACCTCCCTCTGTGGGTAAGCTCGCTAAGGCATGCAAAGTGCCTCTTGTGACCTATAAATTTGAAGGTGGCTATTTTACCACCCCCCGCTGGTCCTTTACAATGCGCAAAGGTCAGATGAAGGGATATGTAGCGAATGTATATAGTGTAGAGCAGCTGCAAAACATGAGTGCTGATGAAGTAAATGCAGCCATTCAGGCCGACCTATTTGAAGATGCCTATGCCCGGCAACAAGAAGAAAAGATCGCCTTTAAAGGTAAGCGCCTTGCTGAAGGACTGGAGACAGCACTCTTTATTTGCCCAAGCTGCGAACAAGTTGGAACGTTGCAGAGCAAGGATAACGAGTTCTTTTGTACTTGTGGGCTCAAGGCCACCTATGACGTGTATGGTTACTTAAGCGGCGGTCCCTTTACGACCATCACAGAATGGGATCGTTGGCAACATACTAAGCTCGGTGAAATCGCTGGTGCTCTTGACCAGGATCCAGCCTTTGCTGATCCAAATGTCCAGCTTCGCCGAGTGGCAGGAAGCCATAGAGCAGAAAGACTGGCGGCTGGCGAAGGTACTCTTACTATGTATCAGGATCGACTGGTTTGTGGAAACCTCATTTTTCCCCTAGACCAGATCTCCGATATGGCACTTTACGGTCGTGGCAATATTGCCTTTACCAGTCAAGGCAAGAACTATACCATTGGGGGCGGCCGATCCTTCTGCGGACGTAAGTATTTAGAACTCTATCATCGACTAAAGACAACGAGGTGACCTATGGACTTTTCATCTGCAAATACGGGATTATGGAGTGCCATGCTCCAACTGGGGATCATTGCTGCCACGATCTTGGCGGCCAATGTGATGAGGCGGAAGTTGCCCTTCGTGCGCAAAACATTGATACCAACTTCAGTGCTCGCTGGTTTTGTACTTCTTTTGCTGCGCAACTTGAATCTCATGCAAATTGATGCCATGTTTCTGGAGATGATTACCTACCATGGCATCGCGATCGGTTTTATTGCCCTTTCTTTGCGAGTTCCAGAGTTCGACACCGAAGGGGGTAGTGACCGTCTAACCGCCCCGAAGAGTGGAGCTCTTATTATTTCGACATATTTGATTCAGGGTATTGTGAGACTCATCATAACTCTTGTTCTAGCCTATACAGTCATGCCTGAGATGTTTAAGGCTGCAGGCATTTTAGTTCCCATGGGCTTTGGCCAAGGACCCGGTCAAGCCAATAATGTGGGAGGTATGTATGAAGCGTTAGGCTTTGCCGGTGGCCGTTCCTTCGGGCTTTCCATTGCAGCCGCCGGGTTTCTTTGTGCCTGCACCGTTGGAGTCGTATACCTCAACTGGCTTGTCCGCAAGGGCAAGGTGACACTACAGCACTATGAAGAAGTGGCTGAGTCAATGTCTGTGGATAAGTTCCAAAGCAAGAACGAAATCCCCATCTCTGAGTCCATTGACAAGTTTTCCATGCAAATTGCCCTGGTCTTTATTGTGTATCTTATCACTTACCTTGCCTTACAGGGGCTTACCAGTTTAGTCGGTGCCCTTGCTCCAGGGCTTGTTAGCACCTTAGAACCCCTTTTCTGGGGCTTCAACTTCATTGTCGGTTCCTTAATGGCCATTATGCTGCGAGGATTCTTTAAGAGTCTCCGCAAGACAAAGTTGATGACTCGGCAATA
>JAAYOK010000157.1 GCA_012520355.1 Bacillota bacterium
CGATCTAAGATAACTTCATCGCCTTCATTGACATTGAGCTTTTCGACATAAATGGCATCTCCTGTGGACACACGATATTGCTTACCACCAGTTTCGACTACGGCGTACAATACGTCCACCTCCTTCTATAGACTCGCCATGCAGGTACACGAGGTCGAACCACGCGATTTTGATGACCTGTTTTGAGCGGCTTCGAAAGCTTGTTTCACCGGAAACAAGCGATCTACCCAATCATTTTAACACCACGGTCCGGTGATGTCAATCACTACTGGAACTTTGCACTCGATAGTCCTGGCGCGAAAGAGAAGCATCGCCCTGCACAGAGACGGTCTTCCCAGTATGTTCCTCCAGCGCCCGCAAATTGCCACCTCCAGGTCCGATCACAAAGCCGGCCACAGCAGGGTGGCAATGGACAGAGATGTTCTCTACACCTTCTACCGCCAAAGAACGGACTTCTCTCGCAATTTGAAAGGCGAGGGTCTCATCGGAAAGTACCCGCCCCCTCCCCTTGCAGTGGGGACAATCTACTTCCAGAACGTGCGAGAGGAGCTTTTCTGTTTTCTTGCGAGTTAGTTCCACCAAACCCAAGCGGGTAAAACCCAGAAGGTTCGTACGAGTCTTGTCGGCCTTGAGGCTTGCCCCTAGTTCCTGCAAAACCGCCTCCTTATGAGCGGGATCCGCCATATCGATAAAGTCGATGATGACAATTCCTCCTGTATTACGAAGGCGAAGTTGATGAGCGATTTCCCGTGCCGCCTCTAGGTTCGTCTTGAGGACCGTATCTGGCAGGTTCTTACTCCCCACATATTTACCCGTATTCACATCAACACTGAGGAGCGCTTCGGTCTGATTAAACACCAAGTAGCCGCCGCAATTTAGCCAGACCCGATTACTTCCTGCTCTGGCCAAGTCCTTATCCAGGCCTAAGTAGGTAAAGAGATTGACTTTTCCTTGATACAGTTCAATGCTAGTTTGCTCCCCAACCCCGAGGTCTGCGAGTTCCTCTACGATCCGCTCTTGCATCTGGGGACTGTCCACGATGATGCTTGTGTTCTCAGCTGCATAGACATCTCGTAGGATCCGATGGACCAAATCATAGTCCTGATATAAAAGCGGTGAGGATACCTTGCTACGAAACTTTTGCTCAATAGCGGACCAAATTTTCACTAAGTCGTCCAAATCCCCCTGGAGTTCCTCGCGGCTTCGCCCTTCGGCCACGGTGCGTACGATCAATCCCGTCCCCTGGGGTCGGATCTCCTCAGCAATCTCTTTAAGCCGAGCCCGTTCTTCCTCAGCAACGATTTGACGAGAAATGCCGATGTTGTCTTGGAAAGGCATTAACACCAAGTAGCGCCCAGGTAAGGAAATCTTCGTGGTAACCCGAGGGCCCTTGGTGCCCACCGCTTCCTTGGAAACCTGGACCATGAGGGAATCGCCGGTCTTGATGTCTGCAACCGCATCGGCCAAGTAGAGGAAGGCGTTTTTGGCCATGCCAATATCAACAAAGGCTGCACCCATTCCAGGCAAGACATTTTCTACCCGGCCCTTATAAATGTTCGTGCCAAGCCGTTCCTTACAGTCACGTTCTAGATAGTATTCCACTAAGCGATGGTCTTCAATGATACCAACTTGCACTTGATTGAGCAAAACAGAGATCACAATTTCCCTTTTCATTCTGAGCCTCGATTCCCTACTGGCGGGACATAGCTGTTCCCAACTTTATGATACTGTCCAATCCTCGTAATCAACGCTTCTAAATGTGAAAAACCGAGTAAAGAGCCTAATTCATCCATCCTTAGGTTCTCACTGCCGACTGCGCACAAGCATTCAAAGGTTGTCGCCGTGGGGGTCTGGGAGATCTGAACCACTTCGAAAAGTAAGGGGCGAAGATCCACCTCGCGACTCCCCTTCTTAGTTTCCCTTTGGACCTTGAAGCTATCCACAAGTTGCAACTCTTCCCAGCGTTTGGCAATCCTTTCAGCCTCTAGGCTGGTTGCAGGGAGGACAATTCTCCAACGGGCAGCATTAATCACTCTTTGGAGGGTCGGTGTTCCACTAGGCAAACATTCCGCTTGTAGCACGCGAAACCCTGTGGGTAAGTGCTGGTTATATCTTGCCACAAACTCCTCGGGGGCAAGAGCCTCTGCGAACGTATAATCACCGTATTCAGCTTCGCTTAAGATACCCACCGGTAAAGCATAACTAAAGCTCATGATGGGCCTAGGTGTGAAACCTTCCGAGTAGGCAATGGGCAAACCTGCGCGCCGCAGAGCCCTTTCCATGGTGCGAACCAAGTCGAGGTGCGACAAGAACTGAACTTCGGGACCCTTGGCAAATTGAAAACGAATCACGCTACTCAACGTTCTGCTCCTTCACTAAGACATTGGCCACTTGAAGCTCAGGGCAGACACCGCAGCCCGTGCAGTCATCCCAGCGGCAGTCAGGGGTGGGGATACCCTGTTGGGCCATTTCCCATTCATGACGCAAAAAATCCGGTTCAACACCTGCACTCAAATGTTCCCACGGAAGGGCTTCAAAGAGGTCTCTTGTCCGCTCCGTATAGGCATGGGGATCAATCTCTGTCTCACGAAAGGCCTGTTCCCAAAGGTCGAAGCGGAAACAATCCGTCCAACTATCAAACTGACAACCTAGATCCACAGCCCTCTCCAAAACAGGGCCTAAGCGGCGATCCCCCCGGGCAAAGACAGCTTCTATGAAACTTTCTTCGACCCGTGGGTAACTAAACTGAATGGAGCGGTCCCCCAAGCGTGCCTTGAGAAAGCGCTGCTTGGCCCGGAGCGTATCCATGGAATCTTGACCCATCCATTGAAATGGGGTGTGTGGTTTGGGAACAAAAGAAGCCACACTAATACTCACTTCTGGACGCCTTCTAGCACTGCGGGCTTCTTTTCCCCAAGCCAGTACCTTGTGGGCTAGCTCCACAATTCCCTCCAAGTCTTCCTCTGTTTCTGTGGGCAAACCAATCATAAAATAGAGTTTCACCCTGGACCAACCGGCTGCAAAGGCGCCTTCCACCACATCTTTCAAATCTTGGTCCGTCACGTTTTTATTGATCACATCCCGCAATCTCTGGGTTCCTGCTTCGGGTGCAAAGGTGAGACCGGTCTTGCGTCCCTTTTGAATCTCGTCGGCCAGATCGATACCAAAGGAATCCAATCTTAAGGAAGGCAGCGAGACAGACACGCCGCAGCTTTGATACTCCGCCATCAATTCTCGAACCAGGGGACCAACTTGACTGTAGTCACCGCTGGAGAGGGATGAAAGGGAGATTTCCTCATAACCGGTGCTTTCCACCAAACGGGCAATCTGTTCCTTGAGAAGCTCTGGTTCCCGTTC
>JAAYOK010000158.1 GCA_012520355.1 Bacillota bacterium
AGATCAGCGCCCAAATCCTTTACCTCATGACCAGCCAAACAGACAGCAACTTCTTGGCCAAGCTGCTGGGCCAGTTCCAGACCCTTACCAATCAACTCATAGGTTACCGGTGCTATTTGACCTTGCCGCTGTTCCGCAAAGACTAGAATCCCTTGGTATTCCCGTAAATCCACAGAAGGTTCCACAGCCGTCTTTTCCAGCCAAATAGCCTTGGTAGGACAGGCTTTGACACAGATACTACAGAGACGACAAGCATCGGTGAACTCGATGGACTCCTCACCAAGCACAACTCCGGAAAAGGGACAGGCCTCCACGCACGCTCCACAAAGAATGCAAAGGCTCTGATCAACTCGCATCTGACTCATAGGTACTTCAACTCCTTTAACTTGGCGTAGAACTTCCGGCTCAGCTCCTCAGCATCACCTTGCCAGAGTTCCTTCGTCTCCGCTTTAGGGGGCGGAAAGATCCGCTCCACCTGCGTAGGCGATCCATCCAAGCCGAAATAGGCAAAATTGGCCCCTTCCAGACGCTTACTATCCCAGATCTGAACCTCGCGATTCTCCGTTGCTTTCTTAAGCCTGTACGATGGAAGCCTCGGTTGATTAAGCTCCTTCGTTACCGTGAGTAGGCAGGGGAGTTCGATTCTGAGCTCCTCAATCCCATCTCCCATATCTGCTTCCAACTCGATGGATTGATCCTCAATTCCCTGAATCTTGGCCACATAGGAGGCATGGGGCAGCTCCAAGAGTTCTGCGATGCCCGGACCTACCTGAGCTGTATCACCGTCCGTTGTTTGCATTCCACAGAAAATGACATCCGCTGGCGGTAAGCGCCGAATCGCCTCCGCCAGAGCATAGGATGTGGCCAGTGTATCGGCACCAGCAAACTTACGATCCGAGAGCAGATAACCATCATCCGCGCCCAACGTATAGGCCTCCTTAATCACCTCACTGGCTTGCAGAGGCCCCATGGAAAGGACCGTGACTTTACCTCCATATGTTTCCTTCAAGGAAACCGCGGCTTCGAGAGCATAAGCGTCGTAGACATTGAGTTTCGACTCCACGCCTTCACGCTTTAATATACCTTTTTCTTCATCAATTTCAACTTCTGTGCCTTCGGGCACCTGTTTAATACAGACAATAAAGTGCATCATGCTACCTCCCTACTTCACCTAGGAATTCCATTCGTGAAGTCCAAATCCTCTAAGGCACCAGACTCGATAAAGGGAAGAAAAATACGGCCAGCTGATCCCAGACGTCGTCTCCGACGTCACTGGACCCAGCTTGACCGTACGTTTCAAATAGATTCAGTTCGTCTGCGCAACGATCAGTCTTTCAGTAAGGAGGCCGAATCCCGATCTAAGTACAAGGTAACCTCACTGTGGGTGCGGAGAATCGACGCTGGACAAGCAGTACTAATCGGTCCCGTTAAGGCGTTTAGCACCGCTTGGGCCTTGCGCCCATCGGGCACCACCGAGATAATCTTCTTACAGCTCATAATGGCCGGCACAGTCAGTGTCAAAGCCTCTTTAGGCACATCCTCTAGAGTCGGGAACCAACCCTCGCCCAGTTGTTGACGCCGACAAGCTTCATCGAGTTCCACCACCTTGACCAGGAGGGGGTCTGCGAAATCTGCCACCGGCGGATCATTAAAGGCAATATGCCCATTTTCCCCGATCCCGATAAAACCCAAATCAATGGGATTATTTTGAATGAGTTCGGCATAACGCTGGCATTCCTTTTCCACATCCTCTGCATCCCCATGGAGGTACTCCACCTTCTTGGGCCGCAGCGCCTCTTCGATGCGCGTTTGAATCCAGAGTCTAAAGCTCGCTGGATGGTCTGGCGACATCCCCTTATACTCATCGAGATGATAGCCATGAACCCTCTGCCAGTCGATCTCTTGCTCCTTGAGCCCGTCCATCAGGGTGAACTGGGAGGCACCTGTTGAAAAGAGCACATTCTTGACTTCTCCTGTCAAGCTCTGCAGATATTCCCTAGCCTCTGCCGCTGCCGCCAAGCCTAGAGCTTGGGCATTATCGTAGATCTTCACCTTCACGTTGTCAAACTGCATTTCCTTCATCATTCCTAGAAACCCCTTTCCACAAACATTCCCTCTATCCCAACTCAGATCCCCACTACATGAGAGTTAAGCCTCAAACAGCTCCTTGAAAACGAGAGTGGCGGCCCCCACGGCAACAGCGTCTGAACCTAAACCTACTTTTTCAATCGACGTAGTGCCCTGAAGAACTTCCAAAGACCGAATTTTTACGATCTGCCGAGCCTTCGGCAGGACATAGTCGATCACGGGCAAAATGTCTCCGCCGATGAGAATCTTGGTGGGATTTAAGATATTAATCATATTAACCAGGGCCAGGCCTAGATGGCTTCCGACCTCATCCCATAATTGCATCGTCAACTCGTTACCGAAATGAGCCCCTTCCTGCAGGTGAGAAAAGGTCAAGGCATCGGGGTCTCCGCCGGTTAGGGCCAGAAGGTCACTCCCCTCGCCCCGTTTTAAGAGCAAACGAGCCTTGGTTACAACCGCCTCAATCGAAGCCACACTTTCCAAACAACCATAGTTACCACATTTACACTGGGGACCATCAAAGACAACGGTCACATGACCCACTTCCCCAGCCCAAAACCTAGAGCCAGAGTATAAGCGTCCATCAATGATCACGCCCGATCCGATGGAATTTCCCACTTTCACCGCGAGAAGATTGTCCAATCCTTTGCCGTTACCGAACCAAAGCTCCCCAAGGGCCAGGGCATTGGCATTATTGTCCATGCAAACGGGTAAATTGTAACGGGCTTGAACCGTAGCGGCAACAGGAACCTCCCGGGCTCCAAGGGCAGGGGCAAAGATGCAAACCCCATCTTGATTATCCACAATACCATGCATGGCAATTCCAATGCCCCGGACGTCTACTTGCCGTTCCCTCGCCTTCTCTAGGAGGAAATCAATGACGAGAGCCATCCCTTCCTCCACCGAAGGCATATCTTGCTTCCTTAATCGAAACTCCATCCGATCCAGAATATCGGCCTGGAGATTCACAAGAATCCCGGAAACAAAGGTAGACTCTACAGCAATTCCCATGACATGAATGGCCTCCGGAACCAAGCTGAGCATGATGGGTTTTCTACCCAAACCCTTCGGGCCCTCCCCATCTTCTTGCACCAAGCCTTCGCTAATCAAGGAGGTGACGATCCGGGTGATGGTCGATGGATGTAGTCCGGTCATGCGAGCAAGGGATGCCCTGTCAATGGGTCCATGTTCCCGAATTTGGCTGAGAATCAAGCGAGGGCTCGATTCGTGTAAAACAGGCAAACTCTCTAGGATCTTCACTAACTCACCTCCATTGCTCTAGCTCAGCATCCCTACCAATACTCCCGATTTTCTTGGAGCAGAGCAAAGGTCTCCTCCAGCTCTACTTGAGTCGATAATTCCAGAACAATGGATCGTAGGTTAGGCAAGCGAACCAGTTTACGCCAGACATCCGCCACATCACTCCAGGCTTGCGGTGGTATGTGCTGGCCTTTATCTAGACTCTCATAGGCATAAAAATGGGCGTGCCTGATCTCGTCCCGCAATAGATCGAGATAGTCCAAGAGTGGAAGCTCACCGGAGCGTACCAGAGGGCTCGAAGCGGCATGACCGGTATCAAAAGTGATCCCCAGGCCCGCATGTTCAATCATGGTCTGATGGGTCTTCGGATCCGTTGTCCAACCCACCTTCAGATTCTCCAAAAGCACCTTACCATTCCGCTCCGCTCCAAAGTCCCCCAGCTCCTTGAGGTGCCGAAGAGCTGTCTCCCAATCTAACTCCTCCACAGCAATGGAATTGGAGCCAACATGGAGAGTCAGGGTCTGTGGCTCCTTTTGCTTGGTAAACCAAGGAGCAAGATATTCAATATACATCTGCAAGTACGCCAGAGAGGCCTTGGCAATCAAGGGCTCTCCATGGGCTAGTTCCACATCTACAGTGGGTAGATGGAAGGTGTAGTAAAGGTCAGGGTAGGCATCGAGCTTCTGAAAAAACTCTTCTCGCTTGGGTCGAGCGGTACGCAGGCGAAAACTATTGAGATACCACTCCACCCCATCGAAACCTTGAGCCACCGCATAGTCGAGAATTTTTTGTACATCATTGCCAAACACACGGCTGGAAAACAGGATCTTCGGCATTATTTAGTTACCTCCATACCTACCCCACTTTAAAACTCGAAGAGATGGATTTGCCGAGGAAACGATTCATGCCGTAAACCACCACAAACACCATAACAATCAACAAGGTGGAAAGGGCTGAAGCTTCGCCGAACTTGCCATCTGCCACCGCACCCCAAATTTGGATGGGCAGGGTTCGAGTTCTTGCGGAATAGAGTAAAATTGTCGTACTGAGTTCTTGGAGCAATGTGGCAAAAGTCAAGATTGTCCCAGAGATAATTCCAGGCAAAATCAACGGGAAACTCACCCGTCTAAACGTATACAACCAATTCGCACCTGTGATCATAGAAGCTTCTTCTAAGGTGGGGTCCAACTGGGAAAGGCTGGCCACAACAGACCGGAACACATAGGGTGTTCTCCGAATCATGTAGGAAATGAGAATGATCGTAAACGTTCCAGTGAGGGGTAACCACGAATCACCACTAAAGGCCGAAATCAAGGCTACGGAAACAACGGTACCCGGCAGGATAAAGGGCGCCATAATGGCCAGATCCAAAATGAGGGCACCTCTAGGTTTACGCCTTTCCGTGATGTAAGCAACGAGACTTCCCAGGGCTGCACAAAGGAGTGAAGCCGTGATCGCCAAGAAAAGCGAGTTTAAAATGGGGCGCGAGGCAATGGTCGGTATCCTAGCATAATTCGCTAGAGTAAAACCTTCAGGGCCCGACCTTCCCCATCTTGTAAAGAAGGACATGATAAACATGGTAATCTGCGGGGCTAGGGAGACCAGCAAGATGATACCGCAGTACACACTGGCAATAATCCGAATGGCTGGGTGACTGTGCAGCTCATATTCGGAGCGGGAGGCACTGATGGTTTCATATTCCCTCTTACTAATGATAAACTTCTGCAAGAGGAGGGCACCACCGGTGATGGCCACACTCACTAAAGAGATGGCAGCTGCACCATTTAAGTCCCAAAATCCATTGACTCTAAAGTAAATCAAGGTGGGCAAAACATACTGATCACCGCCGAGCATAGCAGGAATACCAAAGTTACCCATGGCCCGAATGAAGACCAAGATGGCACCAGCTCCAAGGCTTGGAATCACCAAGGGTAATGTAATCGTACGTAAAATACGACTACGTCTAGAACCCATAATCATGGCTGCTTCTTCCAAGAGGGGGTTGACCGCCTCGAAGGCTCCATAGGCCAACAAGAAGATGAAGGGGTAATAGGTGACAGTCATGGTAAAGATGATCCCGAAGAGTCCATAGATGGACGGCAATTCTAGACCAAAGATCCCTAAGAAGAGATTAAGGTAATGTCTGACAACCCCTTGCCGACCAAGGAGGATAATCCAGGAAAACGCCCCTACAAAAGAGGGAAGAATGACTGGTAAGATACCCAGAGAAAGTATGAGCCCCTTAAACGGGATTTTTACTCTGGCCACAAAATAGCCCATAGGAACCCCAATCAGCAAGGTAAAGAACACAACGGAGAAACTGATAATAAAGGAGTTCTTCAAGCTTCCTTTGTACAAATTCGATGTTGCAAAACGCTGGAAGTTCGTGAGACTAAAGGGACCAAAGGTCAACTCTCTGCCTGGACTAAGAAAGGCCCGCAAAGTAGTTGTAACCAGTGGCCAAAACAGGAAAATGACCAAGAAAACCATGGGTATGGCGAAGACCAAGTAAGGTGTGTAGTCCTTACGCAACTGGCGAGCTACCCATCCTTGTTGTTCCTTCTGGGGACCTAATGCCATTACTCCTCTCCCCCTTCAGCAAAAATGAAGCCCACCTGCTCAGGAAACTCGATGGTTACTTGATCGCTTTCCGCGACGCCCTGCACCTTCCCCAGCATATCCACTTCGATCACCCGCTCGTTACCTTGGGCTTCTAGCGCTACTTCATAACGGACAACCTGACCTAGATGCTGAATAATGCGTACCCTTCCTAGGACTTCACCTTCCGTCACCTCTCCCTTAATACGGAGGTGTTCTGGTCTAAAGCCGACTTTAATTCTCTGTCCCTCTTTGGTGGCCAAACCAGGGGCAACCTTGGGACTAAAACTTAAAGCATAGTTGTTCATGTCGAGTTTGACCGTGTACTGTCCATCTTTATGGGTCATGATGGTTCCCTCAAAGAAGTTCATTTTTCCTATGAAGTTGGATACAAAGGCGTTATTAGGATTATGGTAGATCTCATCAGAAGAGCCAATTTGCTCAATGATGCCATCTTTCATAATCGCTAAGCGATCCCCGATGGCCATGGCTTCTTCTTGATCATGGGTCACAAAGATGGTGGTAATGTTGGTTACCTTCTGAATGCGTCTGATTTCAGCCCGCATATGCCTTCTGAGTTTAGCATCTAGATTCGCTAAGGGTTCGTCAAGGAGGAGAATTTGCGGATCATAAACTAAGGCCCGGGCCACCGCCACCCTTTGCTGCTGTCCACCGGATAGGGCCGTGGGACTAGGGTTTCGCTTTAACACATCGGGTAGTCCCACTAGGTCCATAATCTCTGCCACTTTCCGTTTCATAGTCGCCTCGTCGGTACCCCGAACGCGCAGACCATAGGCCACGTTTTCAAACACATTCATGTGGGGATATAAGGCGAAACTCTGGAAGACCATGCCAATATTCCGCCTGAAGGGTGGTATGGTTGTAACATCGGTGTCATCATAGAAAATGCGACCACCAGTTAGTGTTTCCAAACCTGCTGTGCAGCGGAGGAGGGTGGTTTTCCCACAACCACTTGGGCCTAGCAAGCAAAATAGTTCTCCTGGCTCGATGGTAAACGATATCTTTTTCAAGGCATGCACCAATTGGCTACCTGTGAACGTTTTTTGTACGTCTTTGTATGAAATGCTTGAACTCACGATGTTACCTCCTAAGATCTAGCCCGGATAAATCCGGGCTAGATGGTTGTTATGCTTTAAAACACGGCGTCGGAGAACCGCATGGTTAAATCCTCACGAATGGCAGCGGCCTCTTCAGCATCGTAATCCCTAAGAGCAATCTCGCTGAGACCTGGTAATGGGCCTGGTCCAGGAAGATCTGGGTGAACGACACGACGGGAACGGGTTTCGAGAATGGTCCGATAAGCGTCGATGGATGTTAGGAAATCCATAAAGATCTTGGCGTTCTCTAGGTTTGGTCCACCCTTTAAGATGGCGGAACCATCAAACCTGGCTCCTGTGCCTTCTTCTGGGTAGATGGCGATAACTGGGGAACCGGCCAAAATGTGCTGGGCGATATTGGGCTCACCCGTAACACCAATGGCGTACTCACCTCTGGCTACCGACTCAGGCACCATGGTAGAAGAAGCTGTAAATACGGCGTTCTTGGCAACATCGACTGTAAAGTCAAATCCGTAGAGATCATACATCATATAGAGCTGGGCATAGGCCGAACCAGAGAGAGCTGGGTTTGCCAATATGATCTCGCCCTTATACTTCTCATCCGCCAAGGAAGCCCAAGTCATGGGATAATCCTCTGGATCTAGAAGGTCGGTGTTCACCATGAAGGCCTGCAAAGGCATGGAGAATCCATAGTAGGCGGGAACATCTGCGCTGTCACGGAGATTGGCAGGAATATCATCGTGGTGTTTGGCTTTGTAAGGTTCTAGAGCATCATACACACCGTCCAAAGCTTCCTTGGCGATTCCAAGAATGATATCCCCATTTGGTTTAGGTGCTTCCGCCATTAAGCGGGTCATAAGCTCACCAGAACCAGCACGGATAATGTCCACTGTAATATCAGGATATAGGGAATTGAAATGTTCGACTAAGGCTTGGGCCTCTTCCTCAGCGGCAGCACTCCAGAGAAGTAGCCTTCCGCTTTGTGCTAAGGCTGCACCGCTCGCAAGGGACAAGACTAGGGTACATACAAGCAAAATCAGCACTGATCGTTTCATTAGTCTTCCTCCTTCATTTTTTCCATGCTACTACGGACAACAACCAAGAAACCTGAGGAAATCACCTCCTGCATCATGTCTAGCCTACGTTTCTTCACAAGGCCTCTTCGTTTATTTATCTTTGTTGCATCATACAACTAGTTCCCCATGTTTCCCTAAGTTCCTTCTTTAAAAAAGAACATTTTGCTAGTTTTATTTACCGTTTGTTGACCAAAATGATGTATGTTAATTGCATCACACAATTTACAGCGATTCCCAGACATCGAAAAAAGACCGCAACAGATTTCTCCGTCGCGGCCTTTGCCTTTGCCTTTGCTTACTACATTCTATTTTGCTCTCTCCACCAACTGCCTGGGATGCCACTTGTCTTGTTGGACTAAGGGAATGAACTCATCAAAGGCATCATCACCGAAACGTACTGCCTGCCCTAACTCAGCGGACTTATAGGCAG
>JAAYOK010000159.1 GCA_012520355.1 Bacillota bacterium
AGGGCGCCTTCGGTGGAAATAGCGGCCAACAGAAAACCAAGCAGCATGGCACCACCATCACCTAGATACACCCGGGCCGGGTTAAAATTGTAAGGTAAGAAGCCAAGACAGACACCCACCACGATCGCGGCGAGCATGGCCGCATCGTAACGGCCCAAAAGAAGTGCCAAAGTGGCCAAAGCGACCGCCCCAATGAGGGTAATACCCGTAGTTAAACCATCAATACCATCAATGAAGTTCATGATATTAATCAGAGTCAAGACCCAAAGCATCGTTAAGGGTAGGGATAGTCTGCCCAAGTAAAGCATATCACCAAAGGGATTACTCATAAATTCAATGCGTGGTCCCCAGAGGACATAGATGAGGACAGCCAAGATCTGCCCAGCAAACTTGACACCTGCTGACAGTTCGTAGCGATCGTCAATAACCCCCAAGAGCAAGATAAGGGCAGAAACCAAGATGGTCACAGCAAAATGAGGAATATCCCCAACGGCCGAAGCAGCCACAAGGCCTGCAAAAATGGCCAAGCCACCGCCTGTAGGCATGGGCACCTTATTAATTCTCCTCGGGTTGGGCGCATCAACCAAGCCCATGCGCAAAGCAAAGCGCCGCGCAAGGGGGGTTAGGCTAGCTGTAACTGTCACTGCAATCGCAAACACGGTGAAGAACTGGGCAATGTTCATAGCTACTCCTCTCCCTGAGTCCAGACAACCATTTCAATCTTCGCCTCATTCATCAGCTCTAAGGCTAACCCATCAGGATACTCGCCCTGAAAGACAACCTTTTCTACCCCTGCATTAATCAACATTTTTGCACATAAGATGCAAGGCTGATGCGTGCAATAAAGGGTAGAGCCTGCGGTGGATACCCCATGGAGGGCTGCTTGAATAATGGCGTTTTGCTCAGCGTGGGTACCCCGGCACATTTCATGGCGCTCACCTGAAGGGATACCAAGTTGTTCCCGGAGGCATCCTACCTCCATACAATGGGAAATACCTCGAGGAGCCCCATTGTAACCGGTGGCGATAATATGCTTATCTCGAACCAAGACAGCCCCCACTTGTCTACGCAAGCAAGTGGAACGACTACTCACCAGCTCAGCAATTTCCATAAAATATCGTTCCCATGAAGGACGCTCCATCAAATCACCTACTTCGTACCAAAAAGGCGATCTCCTGCATCACCTAAACCTGGTAGAATATAGCCGTGATCCGTGAGTTTTTCATCGATAGCCGCAGTGAAGATGTCCACATCAGGATGTTCCCTTTGGATCAGCTCAATTCCTTCTGGGGCCGCAAGCAAACACATGAGCTTGATGGCGTGGACACCACGTTTCTTCAAAAAGGTAATAGCCGCTGAGGCGGAACCACCCGTGGCCAGCATAGGATCAAGCACAATGATTTGTCGTTCTTCTACATCGGTAGGAAGCTTGCAGTAATATTCCACAGGAAAAAGAGTCTCTGGATCGCGATATAAACCGATATGACCCACTTTAGCCGTGGGAATTAAACGATGAACCCCATTGACCATACCCAAGCCGGCACGTAAAATTGGCACAATTCCGATCTTCCGCCCAGCAATCATTTGGCCCTTCATCTTACACATGGGGGTCTCCACTTCAATTTCTTCTAAAGGCAGATCTCTCGTTACTTCATAAGCCACCAACATGGATAGCTCTTCGACTAAATCTCGAAAATCTTTTGGCCCCGTCTCCTGATCTCGAATGATGGTTAGTTTGTGCTGAACTAATGGATGGGAAACCACATGTACTGTGCTCATTTCATCATCTCCTCACTTCATTCCCTTTTTGGCTAAATCGTTTCGATTTTGCCGACACGTATGCCATGCCGTCCGCCGGCAAAGCTCCCCTTAAGGTAGGTATCTACAATGTCAAGCATGAGACCAGGACCAGTAACCCTAGCACCCAGACAAAGTACATTGCTATCATTGTGGCTCCGAGCCATCCTGGCGGAAAAGGTATCTGTACAGAGAGCAGCACGGATACCGGGTACCTTGTTGGCTGCCATGGACATACCAATTCCTGTACCGCAGATCAAAATTCCTAGGTCAAACTCTCCTTTGGCCACAGCCTTCGCTACCTCATGGGCGATATCTGGATAGTCACAGGATTCCTCTGAATCCGTGCCAAAATCCTCTACATCAAACCCTTGTTTCTGCAGGTGTTCTATGAGCGTTTGCTTGGCTAAGAAACCACCATGATCTGCGCCAACTACAATCTTCATTTTCCGTCTCCTTCCAGGAAATACTCTACAATAGCTTGGACGGCCCGCTCAATCTCCATGCGGGATTGACGGTAAACCTCTAGCGATTGCCCAAAGGGATCGCTTATCCCGTGATCCTTCTCTACCAACTTACCTGGATCCTCCCCGGAGTTCACTCTTTCTGCAAACTCTTTCAGTAAAAAAATCTTATGGGCAAGCTCTGGGGCCAGATAAAGCAATTGCTCTTTATGGGCCACAGTCATGGCTAGAATTAAGTCATATTCCGCAAGGAGATGGGAGTGCACCCTTCTTGAGCGATGCTTTGTGCCGTCGATTCCCATTTCACGCAAAGCCTCTAGGGCCTGTTCGGTTCCTGTGTCGCCGGTAAAGGCTGCTAATCCCGCAGAGGCTACGTCCACCTCAAGACCATGTTGTGCGGCATAGTGACGCATGAGATACTCAGCCATGAAGCTGCGACAGGTGTTACCAGTACAAATGAATAAAACCGATCGTTTCATAGCTCCTCCTTATTACATCTTTATCTCTCGCTGATCCGCCGCCTTCCGCAAGCGGTTCATAATGGCAAGACCAAGATTGTCCTCTGAGACTCCCTCAATAAATAAGACCTTCAAGCCGAGGATATCAGCTTGGCGGAGCAAATGAAAGAGATTATGGGCTAGGGCCGCAAAATTCCCTTCTGGACCCATGGGCAAGACAGTCAGGCTCGGATACAGTTCGGCCCGTTCATCCCAGGTCATCACTCCCACGCCTTCACCTCTTTTCCTATAGGGTTCGCTTAGTTCCTTAATTTTCGTCGCCGCCCCATCACCGGTTACCAAGTACACTTTGGCTTCAGGGGCATAATGCTGATATTTCATACCTGGCGAACGGGGAGCTTCGGTACCTGTCCCATCACCTTCCGCCTGATACAAAACGGGTACCAAGTCCCGGAGTTCCTCTAAGGTAACCCCACCTGGCCTCAGTAAGCGAAAAGGAGTCACGGTACAATCCAAGACGGTGGACTCTAAGCCCCAGCCGGTCTCTCCCCCATCTAAGACAGCGGGGATCAAACCACCTAGATCCGCCAAGACATGCTCAGCCCTGGTGGGGCTGGGTCTGCCAGAGCGATTCGCGCTTGGAGCCGCCAAGGGAAAGCCAGTCAGCCGTAAGAGCTCCAAGGCAACGGGGTGATCTGGCACTCGTACAGCCACTGTATCAAGACCCGCCGTAACGATATCGGGAACTTGTTCCGTCTTTTTCAGGACCAATGTCAAAGGCCCAGGCCAAAACCTCTCCATGAGGAGCAGGGCTTGGGGAGGAACCTCTTGGACAAACCCCTCCACTTGCTGGGCAATGGCAAGGTGAATGATTAAGGGATTATCCTGTGGACGTCCCTTTGCCCGAAAAATGGACTTTACAGCTTCTGGATCCAGGGCATTGGCTCCTAAGCCGTAGACAGTTTCAGTGGGAAAGGCCACAACCATGCCCTCTCTTAAGATCTGGGCTGCTTCGTCGATTTCCTCGGGGGTCAAATGTCGAGTTTTTAGTTCCACTTCAATACCACCACCCGATCTTGGCCAGCATAATCCTTCACCGTCTCAATCCAAGAAAAACCGGCCTCTTCACCGATTCTCCGCACCGCTACCGCTTGGTCCCAACCAATTTCTAACACGACAAAACCAGGTTGCTCCAAGAACGAAGCGGCCTGGTTCATAATCCGGCGATAGAAATCAAGTCCATCAACTCCGCCATCTAGGGCATGAAGGGGTTCAGCACTCACCTCGGGGGGCAAGGCCTGCAAATCTTCATGCCGAATGTAGGGAGGATTGGAGCAGATGATAGAATATGTACCAGTGACCGCGCTATAGAGATCGCTCCTGAGAAAATCGATCTGATTATCCACCTCAAGACGCTTCGCATTATCCTCGGCCACCTCGAGGGCCCCTGGGGAAATGTCTACGGCCGTGACGTGGATGTTCGGATCCTGGCACACCAAGGCAATGGCAATGGCTCCACTTCCCGTTCCGAGCTCCAAGATGTTACAGGGACCCTTGAGATCCGCATACTCGAGCACCTTTTCCACTACAAACTCCGTTTCGGGACGGGGGATTAAGACATGGTCATTCACCCTCAGAGGGATCTTATAAAACTCCCGCTCTCCGGTGAGGTAGGCTACGGGATTTCTTTGACCTCTTCGGCCAATCAAGTTCCGATATTCCTCCACCTCGTGGCCATTTAAGGGTTTATCGAAGTTCAGGTATAAATCCAGGCGAGCCAAGCCCAAGACATGACCAAGTAAGAGCTCTGCATCAAGCCGAGGCGAGCTGCATCCTTTGCCTTCTAGATAGCCTGCGCTCAAATTGATTAACTCTCCGATGGTATGTGGCTTAGTCATGGTGAATGTCACTAGTCTCCTTCAACCGCTCCACTTCATCCGCGGTAATGAGTGCATCAATAATCTCGTCTAAATCTCCATCTAACACTAGATCTAACTTATACAAGGTCAGGTTAATACGATGATCTGTCACTCTTCCCTGGGGGAAGTTATAGGTTCGAATCCGTTCACTGCGTTCCCCAGTACCAACCTGGCTCCTGCGGGCAGCCGCTTGTTCTTTTTCAGCCTCCGCTTGCATCTGGTCAAAGAGGCGGGCACGCAGAATCTTCAGGGCCTTTTCTTTGTTTTTCAGCTGTGATTTCTCGTCTTGGCAAGCTACGACCAAGCCCGTTGGCAGATGGGTAACTCGTACAGCAGAGTCGGTGGTATTTACACTTTGTCCACCAGGACCCGATGAGCGATACACATCGATCTTAAGTTCATTGGGTTCGATGTGGATCTCCACTTCTTCCGCCTCAGGTAGCACAGCCACGGTGGCCGTTGAGGTATGAATCCGCCCCCCAGCTTCGGTGGTAGGAATCCGTTGTACCCTGTGCACACCACTTTCGAACTTCAAACGGGAGTAAGCGCCCTTACCTTCAATCACAAAAATGATTTCTTTAAAACCACCGAGTTCGGTCGCGTTACTACTTAAGACATCCACTTTCCAACGCTCCATTTCGGCGTAACGTGAATACATCCGAAAGAGACTGCCGGCAAAGAGAGCTGCTTCGTCACCGCCGGTACCAGCCCGAACCTCCACAATGACGTTTTTATCATCATTGGGATCCTTCGGTAGTAAAAGAACCTGCAGTTCGCTTTTGAGTCGTTCTTCTGCCTCCGTCAGTCTTTCTACTTCTTCATTGAGCATGGCTTCAAAATCGGCATCTTGCGGTTCTTCCAAAAGCATTTCCGCTTCTGCTAGCTCTTCAGCCACCTCACGGTACTCGCGATATTTGGCAACAATCTCGCCTAAATCGGAATGGGCTTTGGCCAGCTGTCTGTAGGTCTGAGGATCACTTAAGATTTCAGGATCGCTCATCTGCTTGTTCAAATCCTCGTATTTTTGCTCTAAGGCCTGCAATTTTTCTAACATCTATTTGTTGCCTCCTAACTGTCCTAGGCAATAGGGTTTAAGATGGGAAAGGTACTACTTTTTGTACTTCTGGATGGACGGAATCCTTATCCAAGACGGTATTCAGAGCCTTGATAGCCACCTCAATCATGGCGTCATCGGGTTCCACAGTGGTGAGACTCTGCAAGAGCATGCCTGGTCTTGCCACTACTTTGAAAATGGGGCGACAGTCTTGCTGTCCTGCTTTACGAATCAGCTCATACGATAGCCCCGCTACAACGGGTAAAATGGCTAAGTGTGTCAAGATTCTCTGGAAGAATGGAGGACGTCCAAAGAAGGAAAAGATAAAAACACTGGTAAACAGGACAATCAAAATGAAGTTGGTTCCGCAGCGAGCGTGTACACGACTGTGTTTCTTCACATTGGCTACCGTTAGTTCTTCACCTGCTTCATAGCAGTTGATGGTCTTGTGTTCCGCCCCATGGTAAGCAAAAACCCGCTTAATATCGTCCATCCAAGAGATAGCTAGAATGTAGATGATAAAGATGGAGACCTTGATAGCACCTTCCACTAGGTTGACGACGATATTGGAGCTAATGTGGCTTTGGACAAAGCGGAGCAAGAAAGCGGGCAGAACAATGAACAGGGCCACAGTCAAGACGAGGGCGAAGCCCATGGTCAAAACCAGTTCCTTGGTGGTCAATTGTTCCTCTGCTTCTCCAAACTGACTCGCGGAGTAATTTAAGCTCCCCAGTCCCATGATCATGCTTTCAATCAGGGCCACGGCGCCACGCAAAATGGGTTTCTTGAGGATTGGAAAGCGATCTGACCAGGGTCTTAAGTCTTGTTCCAAGACTGTGATGGTTTGATCTGTCTTACGTACGGCTACGGCAGAGTGGTACTGTCCGCGCATCATAACACCTTCAATAACGGCTTGACCGCCATAGTTAAACTTGCCCATCTAACACCCGTCCTTTCATTAAGGAGATTAAGTTCTGAACCTGGTTGGCTGGTGCCACCAGTACTAACTGATCCAGTGGCAATAGCACATCTGCCCCCTTGGGTGAGGTAATCTCACCTGGTGAGCGAATGATGGAGAGTACCTGTACCCCCAAATCCCTGCCTAGGCCCACCTCAGCTAGGCTATGGTAGGCTAGGGCTGACTCTTCACTCAGTTCAACTTGGAGGAGGACCCGATCTTCATCGAGATGCATCACATCTCGAAAGGAACGCATCCAAAGGGGCTGGGCATAGGCACTGCTCTTGATGGAGCGGTATCCTCTGGGCAAAAATAGCCGGGTAAAACTGCCGATGATAATTCCCACCAGCCAACCAATTAAGAGCGCCAAAAATGTGCTATAAATCAAGGTCCCTGCCGGACCCGCCAAATCTTGCACCCAATATTCGGTCAAATACTCGAGGCGCACGATTCGATCAAACATATCAACGGCAGAGATCATACCTACATAACTAGAGATATTACCTTTAATACTAGCTGAAAGACTATAAGAAAGTCCAATGGTAAAAACCGCGGCCACCAAGACCGGAACTCCTACTTTGGTCAGGGAAGCAAACAGGATTCCTAAGGTCAAGCCACCGGCCAGACTAAGGGCGGTGCCGCTAATTCGAGGTAACAAAAGAAGGACAAGATCCCGCAGGTGGCGCAGGCGAAAGGAAAATTTCGGCATGGCCACGATCATATCAAAGGCCAAGAAACCAACGAAAATAGAAACAAACGATGAAGTTAATCCCGGGATTTCCCGGACCAAGAAGTAGGCTACACCCACCACAATGGAACGCATCACCATGATAAAGAAAACGATACCAGATTTACGTGCCATAACCAAGCACCCCTTACTCTACATCCGGTGCCCCTGGTACCTGATGACAACGGCTACAACGGGCCTCGTAGTTTTCGGTAGCTCCAATGAGGATAATTGGATCATCGTATCTGGCAGGTTCACCATTAATTAGGCGCTGGGTCCGACTAGCGGCTCTACCACAGCTAACGCAGATGGCATTGAGTTTTGTCACTTGCTCGGCCAAGGCCATCAGGATAGGAACGGGACCGAAAGGTTCGCCCCGAAAGTCTTGATCCAAGCCAGCCACAATCACCCGCTTACCTGCTCGAACCAAGCTCTGACAGACGGAAATAATGGTGTCATTGAAGAACTGAACTTCATCAATAGCCACTACATCAACAGTTTCATCAACGTGGCTTAAAATATCTTCCGGTACTGCAACAGGTATACAGTCGATATGCAAACCATTATGGGCTGCAACCCTCTCCATCCCATAACGATGATCCAGGGCTGGTTTAAATACTATCACATTTTGTTTGGCAATGGCGGCCCTTTTTACTCTGCGAATCAACTCCTCGGATTTACCCGAGAACATGGATCCTACAATAACTTCTAGCCAAGATGCTTCGCGAACTGGCATGATCTCACCTCAATCAGTTGATAACAGATTGAGTTTCTCTAAACGTTGAGGGAAATCCTGCCGCGATTTCACCTCTGAAAGGATCGGAGCATATTAGCGGTTTTCTGATCCACTTCGGCTTTGATGGTGAGGCCTTCTGAGCCGAACTCTTCTGCTAGAATGTGAGCGTTTTCCCTGAGATAATTTGCTTGACCAAGTTTGGCGAAGGGAAAGAAGAACTCCCGCACCGAGTAGTTGGCAGCGAAAAAGGCATCCACCGCCTCAGCCAATCGATCAAGTTGAAAGCCTGTCTTGGCAGAAACAGCCTGTTCTGGGCCCCTAACCTCAATGGGGTGATCAACCAAATCCACTTTATTATACACGGAAATAACCGGGACTGTGGCACCAATTTCTTTCAGCACTTCCTCCACGGCCTGTCGCTGCTCCAGCGACTGGGGATGGCTGGCATCGATGACATGGAGCAAGAGATCGGCATAGACCACTTCTTCCAAGGTGGCTTGGAAGGCGGCAACCAGGGTATGGGGTAGTTTTCGGATAAAGCCTACGGTGTCTGTAAGGTAGGCCCAGCGACCTGGGGCTAAATCCCAGCGCCTAATGGTTGGATCTAATGTTGCAAAGAGTTGGTCCGCCACATAGACGTCCGAGCCTGTGAGGGCTTGGAGTAAGGTTGATTTACCTGCATTGGTGTATCCCACCAGAGCAACAACGGGCATCTCCGTGCTCTTACGTCCTTGTCTCTGGAGACCTCGAGTTTGCCTAATTTTCTCCAGTTCTTCCCGTAAATCAGAGATGCGTTTGCGGATCCTCCGTCGATCCGTCTCTAGTTTGGTTTCACCAGGACCCCTGGTACCAATTCCGCCCCCAAGGCGCGATAAGGCCTTACCCTTTCCCATTAGGCGGGGCAAAAGGTAATTGAGCTGGGCCAACTCTACTTGAATCTTACCCTCATTACTCTGGGCCCTTTGGGCGAAGATGTCCAAAATGAGCTGAGTACGATCAAGGACTGGTGCGTCCATTAGATCCGAAAGATTACCTTGCTGGGCTGGAGTCAGTTCATCGTCAAAGATCACGATGCTATCTTCATCGACAATGTCACCGATCTCAAGGGCCTTGCCCTTACCAATAAAGGTTCCAGGTTCAGGATAGCTCCTCTTTTGGACGAAGGAATCCACGACATTGAGCCCAGCGTCTTGCGCGAGTTCTTTTAACTCCAGTAAGTTTTCTTCCACTTCCCAATCACGCTGAAAACTCTGTTGTAGTGCTACCAAATAAGCGTTTTGTTTTGCGCTTTCTTGTTGCATAAAGTCACCTCTATTCTCGCAGGAATCTCCGCGTTCATCTGGAAGTCAGAACAAGGGAGGAGTCGTAATGCGCACAATCATGCATGTTGATATGGATGCGTTTTTTGCAGCTGTGGAAATCTTGGATCATCCTGAGTATGCCGGAAGACCCTTGATTATTGGCGGCCGAAAGGATTCACCCCGGGGCGTTGTTTCTACAGCCTCCTATGAGGCACGTAAGTTCGGAGTGCATAGTGCCATGCCCATTGCCAAAGCGGCGATGCTCTGCCCTGAGGGGATTTTTATACCAGGGCGCATGGGCCGTTATCAGGATGTCTCCCGTCAGATTCATGGGATTTTTCCGGAGTTTTCACCCCTAGTGGAACCCCTATCCATTGATGAAGCCTTCTTAGATATGAGCGGCTGTGAGCATTTTTATCCGAGTTTGGAGGACATGGGTCATCGCCTCAAAGCACGCATCCGGGAACATACAGGTCTAACCGCTTCGGTGGGAATCGCGCCCAATAAGTTCTTGGCGAAGTTGGCCTCGGATTGGAAAAAACCTGATGGACTCTTGGTTCTTGATCCCACAGACGTTCAGGGTTTCCTTAGGAACCTACCGGTGGGAAAGCTCTGGGGTGTGGGCAAGAAGTCTGAGGCGATTTTGCATGGACTCGGGCTGTACCAAGTCAGCGATATCTTACCCCATTCCTTGACTTGGCTCCAAGAAAAGCTCGGTTCAGCCCTGGGCTCCCAGGTGTATTATCTGTCTAGGGGAATCGATGATCGTCCTGTAGTCCCCGAAACGGAAGCCCAGTCTATAGGGCATGAGATTACGTTCGGGGAAGACCAAGACAGCACCTCGTTTCTCCGGCAACAACTGGCCCAAATGAGTGAAAAAGTGGGCCTTCGTTTACGTGATAAAGGGCTTTATGCCCGGACTGTTTCGATTAAGGTCCGTTTCCATGACTTTAGAACCATCACCCGGTCTCATACCATGAATCGTTCCTTTCATGATGATGATACCATTTTTGGAGAAGCTTTACACCTTCTGGAGCAAATAAACCTAGAACCAGTTCGGCTGCTCGGTGTGACGGTGAGTAACTTTCAAGGGGGAACACAGCTCTCTCTCTTTTCCGGCGATGATCAGCCTTCGAGCCTCGTAAGTGAGCTGATGGATAGTATCAATCGGAAGTACTCACCTGGGGCAATCACCAAGGGACGTACCTTACCCACTGACGACTAAAAAGGGCCTGTGTAGAGACACAGACCCTTTTTTTCAAATGCTTATACTTTAGGGTGCGAATACCATTGCTTCTCGAATTCCTTGCGGATTTCGGGGTTAAGGACCCTTAAGTAGGTTCCTTTCATACCCAAGGAACGAGATTCAATGACATTAGCTGATGCCAGCTTACGCAGGGCATTCACAATCACAGAGCGGGTGATTTCCGCCTCGTCAGCGATGCGACTCGCTACCAGGAGACCCTCATCACCATTGAGCTCGTCGAAAATCTTTTGCATAGCCAAAATTTCTGAGTACGATAGGCTGTTAATGGCTGAACGTGCTGCCCGAGTTTGGGCCGCTTTGTCTTCTTGCCGTTCATGAATTACACGGGAGATAATCATGCCCAAAGTGACCCCAACGATGCTGGCCATATCCATCTCTTGAGCACTAAAGTCTCCGCTTCGTTTCACGCAGAGCACCGAACCTACCCGCTCGTCACCACCAATAATTGGGGTAACCATAATGGTCTCACCATTGGGTCCCTCTTGAACACTGGTATCAGCGACCCGATTGGCTAGACTTTGAATATCATTGGAAGCTACGCCAGTAAAGAGCCATTCCGAGTCAAATGGTGTACTGTCAAAACCCTCTTCTAAAGCATATCCCAAGACATTTCCTTTTCGCCCTAAAATATAGATACTGCTGTCCCCCATGCCCGACCGAAAGGACTCACACAACTCGCCGAAGTCAACATCTGTGGTGATCTGTTGAAGCGACATAAGGTAACGCTTCATTCTTCCTAACATTTTTTGCTCACCTCTCTGTTTTCGAAGAAAAATCTTTCCGTATAGTGTCAATTATATATTTTCGCACAATTAATGTCAACAGTGTCAGATAAAGTTAGGGTCAATTTTTCTCGTTAAAATCGCCATTTTAGCAATTTGCCCAATTTTTGGCATGCAACAAAGTCCCCCTTGTCCACCATATATCTATATCGGAAAACAAATGGAGAACTAGAGGGTGATATGAACAAAAAAGCTAAGAGAAGCCAAGAGAAGGTCGGAACTTGAGCAGAGCTATTTGCGATGTTCGCAAGGAGTGATTTACAAGCGTTCTTTAGAGACACAGAAAAATCTTTACCCCAAAAAGCATTGAAAAACAGGCGCAAAAGTGCAGAAAATGC
>JAAYOK010000160.1 GCA_012520355.1 Bacillota bacterium
AAACAGGCAAAGTCTCGTATTTTGGCGTGAGTAACTATAATTCTGGGCAGATTGCCTTATTGCAAAAGTATGTGGAACAAAAGTTGATCGTTAATCAACTACAGTTCTCTTTAGCTCATACGCCGCTGATTGACAGCGGAATCAATGTTAATGTTCACAGTAATCACGCTTCAGATTTAGCTGGTCACACGTTAGAGTATTGCCGTTTGCATGACATTACGATCCAAGCATGGTCACCGCTGCAATATGGCATGTTTGCAGGGGTCTTTCTGGGAAGCCCCAAGTATGAGGAGTTGAACCAGGAAATTCAGGTGTTAGCGGATCAGTATTCCGTACCGAATTCGGCCATTGCAGTCGCCTGGATCATGCGGCATCCAGCCAATATGCAGACCATTGTCGGTACCACGAATAGGGAGCGCCTACGTGACATTTGCGCTGCTTCTAGGGTCCGCCTGACGAGGGAAGAATGGTATCGTTTGTATTTGGCAGCGGGTAATCCCCTGCCGTAGATACGAGTTCATGGAGTATGAGGTGACATATGAATATTGATGCAGCAAAGTATGCCAATTATATACAGATTTTAAGGGAAGAATTGATCCCAGCAGTAGGTTGTACTGAACCCGCCTCTTTGGCTTTGGCCGGAGCCAAGCTTCGCCAGATTCTAGGCGAGGTACCGGAGCAGATTGAAGTTAAGATGAGTGGCAACCTGATTAAGAACACCAAGTCCGTAACCATTCCCCATTCCGATGGGCTGAAAGGTATTGATGCCGCGCTTTGGCTTGGCATTTTCGGTGGTACAGTGGAGCAAGGCTTGGCTGTTCTAAGCACTGTCACGGCAGAAGACATTGCGTCTACAAGGGAGAAAATGGCGGATCCAGCATCCTGTACCGTGGTGCTTTTAGAAGAGAGCCCAGCCCAGCTCCATCTCATCGTAGAGGGAACCACCAAGAAACACCGGGGCCTCGTGGAGATCTTGGGAACCCATACGAATTTTGTTCGGATCGAAAAAGACGGTGAGGTTCTCTTAGAGAAGGCCGCTGGGGCCACCAATGAAGATTTCTTTACCGATCGTTCTTTACTTTCGGTTCAGGATATTCTCCACTTCGCCGCATCGGTCAAAATCGAAGATGTGGAACCCATCTTGCGACCCCAAATTGAGTACAATTCTGCCATGGCTCAAGCTGGTCTTGAAGGAGACTATGGAGCCAATGTGGGAAGAGTAATTATGGAAAACTTCGGAGATTCCGTGGCCAATCAAGCCCGTGCCCAAGCAGCCGCAGCGTCCGATGCTCGGATGGACGGTTGTCAATTGCCTGTGGTCATTAACTCTGGGAGCGGAAATCAGGGAATTACAGCATCGCTACCTGTGATTGTCTATGCCAGGCACTATGAAATGTCTGACGAGGAACTAATCAGGGCTCTTTGTGTCAGTAACCTGATTGCCATTCACCAAAAGACCGGTATTGGCCGTCTCTCTGCCTACTGCGGCGCGGTTAGTGCGGCCTGCGGGTCTGGGGCTGCCATCACCTACATGCTCGGTGGCGATTATGATGAGATTAGTGATACCATCACCAATACCTTAGCCAATGTCTCAGGTATCCTCTGCGATGGAGCAAAACCATCTTGTGCGGCAAAGATCGCCTCGTCGGTGGACGCGGCAATTATGGGTATGACTATGAGCTTTAGTGCCCGTAAGTTCCACGATGGAGAGGGCATTGTGAAATCCAATGTGGAAGAGACTATTGAGGTGGTGGGGAAAGTGGCATCAGAGGGTATGAAGGAAACAGATGTCACGGTTCTTAAATACATGATTGAGTAGGAAGAAATGATCTAGACTGCGACCAAAAAGAAGGGGTGCACTCCCTGGAACGCAAAAAGCCACCCTAAGGTGGCTTTTTGCACGTCTTACATCAGGGTTTAAATAAAGGCCATGATGATGAAGTTTAAGATAAAAAGTAGGGTTGAGACCCAGAGGATAGGATGAATGTCTTTCGTTTCACCCTTGACCATCTTGACGATGCAGTAGAAAATGAAGCCGGTGGCGATACCATAGGAGATGCTATAGCAAAGGGCCATAAAAATACCGGCAAAGAAGGCAGGAACGGCTTCGGCAAAATCGTCCCACTTCACCTCTTTGAAGGACGAAAGCATCATCACTCCCACAATGATCAAGGCTGGAGCTGTAGCGGCAGAAGGAACGGCACTGATTACAGGGGCAAAGAAGGCACTTAAGGCAAACAAAGCAGCCACAACCACAGAAGTCAAACCAGTCTTACCACCTGCACCAATGCCTGCGGCACTTTCCACAAATGTGGTGGTGTTGGAGGTTCCAAAGATTGCACCAATCGAAGTCGCGGTTGCATCAGCGAAGAGAGCCTTGTCCATTTTGGACTTAAAGCCGGAACTATGTTCCAAGGCCTTTTGATCGTCCTCGGTGAAAATACCGGTTTTTCTGCCGGTGCCGATGAAGGTTCCGATGGTATCAAAGGTGTCAGACAGACTAAAGGCAAAGATCGTCATCAGTACAAGGGGAATCTTGCTGGCATCACTAAAGAGTGAAAGAAGACCAGGATTGCCAAAGGCAGCACCAAAGGTCACTCCCAGTTCAGAGACGGCCTGGGAGAAGCTCATGGTGGAACCAAGTTGGGTTACTCCAAAGGGGATCCCCAGCAACGTTGTGGCGATGATTCCGATAAAGATAGCACCCTTCACATTCCGAATGAGGAGGATGATCGTGAAGATTAAACCCGCGATTGTCAACAAGACGGTAGGGGTATTGAGGGCAACCAAAGCTGGGATTCCATCTCCAAAGCTGAGAAGTCCTGCGTTTTGAAAACCGATATAGGCAATGAAAATCCCGATTCCGCCGCCAATTGCGTTTTGTAAGCTCTCTGGAATGGACTTAATAATCAGTTTGCGCACTTTGGTGACAGTAATTAAGATGTTTAAGACACCACAGATGAAGACCATGGCCAAGGCTTCTTGCCAGGCAAAACCCAAACCAAAGACAACGGTGAAAACGAAAAAGGCGTTAAGACCCATGCCAGGAGCCTGGGCGTAAGGCACATTCGCGAATAAGCCCATGACCAAAGTACCAACGATAGATGCCATTATTGTAGCCAGGAAGACTGCACCCCAAGGCATGCCAGAGAGGGAAAGCATGTCCGGGTTTACCATGATGATATAGGCCATGGCAAAAAACGTTGTTAATCCAGCAATAATTTCGGTGCGAACATTAGTACCATTTTCCTTCAGTTTGAAAAAATTCTCCATTGACCATTCCTCCATTATTCTTGTTGGACTTCTCTATGCTAAGAAGTGATGTCACACTTCCCAAGCAACAAAAAAACAGCCCGCGAGTGTCTCGATAGGCTGCAAAATGGCATGGAATACCAATCAGTAGCGTATTGGGGCACTCATAGCGTAGACAATATAGGTTGTCACGTAGAAACTCCTGCACCAAATTTGCAGGCTAATATGAGTCGAAGGATATGCACTTACATACCTAGGGTACAATACTCTGGGGCTGAAGTAAAGTGCTTTTTCAGCTACCTATTTTTTGCCACCCGTTTTGGGAAGTGAAGGCTAGTTCGCTCCCGTGTCCCATTGCATAACTTAAGCTAAGAAAGGTAAGCAGAAAGGGATATTGGAGGTGAAGTGAATGGGTTACAAAGGGTGTATTCAGCCGTATCACTACTACCGTCCGCACTGGCGGGAGGATAGTGCGAGCGAAAACGAACTCAAAAACGTGAACAATATAAAAATCGATGTAGTATGTCCAGGGTGTCATAAGCCAAGACCGCCGAAGAAAAGTCGGAACAAGATTGTTAACATCAACAATATCACAGTCTATGTCGATGGTCACAAGGTCAAACATGAGTGTTGGTAGCACCTGTGATCAAGGACGTCTGATGGTTCCTTTTCTCATGGTGGGAAGGAACCATCAGTTTTGTCCTCGACCGACTTCAACGATGCATATGGGCCCAATAGCGATTCCAGGTAGCTTCGCTACCATACCTGTTGACAGACCGTTCTTTGCTCTGAACGGTCTGTCTTGCCGTTCTTTGGCGCCTAGGGATAGATTGGAATTTATCCTCAATTTCCTCCGGTAGAGAGACAATCTCCTCTCTTGTCACTGTGATTTGAATGTTGAGTAGAGCCCGGACAAAGAGTTTCACACGGTAAGTGGATTGACCAAGGGGAACCACATCAGGGAGCCCGCTGACTGAGATATGCTCCAGTTCGGAAAACTCTAGGACGTGATCGCCTGGCTGAATCCCTTCGATGTCTGTTACCGAAAAGATGGGAAGGTATAATACGTTCTGTAATTCATTGTCTTCCACCATGAGTTGGACTTTCAGGAAACCTTCGTTGATCAATTTCCCTGGGAGGATGGTGCGCCTTAAAAGCGGCTCGTCAAGGGGGATAACTCTAACCTGTTTCGTCAATTCTCCTGTGTCGAGCTGAACATCTACCCCAAGGGGGGCCTGCATTTCGAGACTAGCGATTTTTGTCGCTTCGATTTCTGCAACCACCACATGGGTAATGATTCTGGCCATTTTACACCCTCCCACTTGTCGGGCTCGCTGGGTTTACAAAGATTTTTATCTCGTTTTTGTTAATGATTTCATCTGGGTAGTCATCCTCTGGGATACAGCAATCATCGCCTTTGTGTTCCCAATCTTTAGGGATGGGGACGAGCCTTTCCCGGGCAATAATGACCTTGACTTTGTAAACTACGGTGATCAGGAGCACATACCTTGTTTCACAGCCTTGGAAATCTGGATCCTTGATGCCCCTAAGATCAATGGACTCAACCTTAGCCCTTTCCTGAATATGATCCCCTGGCTCCAGGCAAGGTATGTCGTGCATACCATAGATGGGAATATCCAGTTTCGTCTTGGAGGAAAGAGCTAACTTGCAGTCTCCACCGGGTTTGCGCACAACTAAACAAGCCTTCTGGAGCCCGTGGTTTAAGAGCTTGTTGGGTACAATGGTGGGAGTGAAAACTGGTTCACCGAGGAGCTCAAGTTCCAGGGGTGTTTGAATCTCACCAGTTGCGGAGTTGACTCTGACTCCAAGGGGCGCTGCGATTTGGAGCTTACCAGTTTTTTGTACTTCGAGTTCTGCTTTGACCACCAGGGCCTTCACTAAACGTTTTTCTTTTTTCTTTCCCACATTTCACACCACCTTCATGCCATACTCGCCAAACCTAGCAGAAGGGTTCGGCGGCTTCAATCTGCAAGATCCGCTCGCTGGAAACTACAACGCAGTACCTTACCACAACAGCGAGAAGTAGCCAGAGCTTCCCTTGGCAATCGCAATACCCAGAGACATTTTCAAAACCTTCAACCAGCAAGTCATGCTTCTGCACCATGTCTCCAGGTTGTGCCCCAGGACTAGGCAATACATCATGCCACAAAATCGGAATATTCGCCTGGGAGGCGAGCCTCGTTCCGCTGAGTGATGTAATGACCAAATCTGCATAGACTACGCCTGTATTCATTACCTTACCTGGAATAATTGTTGTGCTCAGTAGCTCCGGTTGGCGGCTGCCGAGAACCAACTTGACCAAGACTCGCTCCCCGCCTGACTCGAACTTCCCTTGGGCAAAGGTTAGATTCGCTGGAGCCTCGATTTTCGTACGCCCAACAATCTGTACTGCTGCATCCTGATCGATGACCATGGGCACTTTTATTTTTCGCTCATGAATCCCATCTGCCAACAAACTTAGTTGTACCATTCAGTTTCTCCCCCATCATTAAATTGGGAGTTCCCTCCTACTTCATGGATATGTACTTAGGAAAATACGGCTACAGGAGTCAATTCCTAGATTTACAAGCAAAAAGCCTCCGCATGGAGGCTTTTTGCGCCGGCTGTTTAGCAGAAAAGGATGGCACCATTAACCTTGACTAAGACTTCTTTGGCGACAACTAGACAATAGTTGATGACAAAGTTGATGGTTACGTCGTCACCATCGACAATGGGATCGCCAATGATCCGGAACTTAACATCGTGTTTCTGTACAATGGTCTGACCAGGCCATTGCGTGAGGTCAAAGGGACATACCACTGCATCTTCTTGGTAAGTCTCTTCGAATGTCTCGATGGCTCCAGTGGCATCCGTGACGGTGATTTCGAGTACCCAAGTATTGAACACCTTGTCTTGGTCTACAATGGCCTCAAATGAGAGGGGAGTAATGGTAACGGTGACCGGCTCCGTAGGCGTGGTTTCAAGTGTAACCGTGATTTGATTGTCAGGTTGTTGTACCTGCTCTTGACAAATCACCTTTAAGGTCTTGAGCAGATGATCCTGAAAGTTTTGCTGTGTGAGCTGATTGGTTAGGAAACCCATATACGCATCTCCTCGTATATTAAGATTTAGGGAGATCGTTTAGACTCTTTCTCCCTCTTGAATCTTGATAACTAAATAAACAAATTTGGACTTGGATCCTGATGCATATCCCTGGATAATAGAATCATGGAAAAGGATCTATCTGGGAAAAGACTTACATCTCCTGTAGCTTGACTACATTTTAAGACTGTCTCCCGGCCCAACGATGTACTGCAAACTCACAAGCTGTATCTCACGCCTTTTGGTACCAGCGGTAGTAGCCACTGGGCAGCTT
>JAAYOK010000161.1 GCA_012520355.1 Bacillota bacterium
ATGGTGCTGAGATTCTTGTTATCGCTTCGATTGACGGAGCTTCCTTAGGTACTGTTTTGGCAGTAGCTAAAGACGAAGGCATTCCTGTGATCGCTTATGACCGTCTGATCATGGAAACGGATGCTGTCTCCTATTATGCAACCTTTGATAACTCCATGGTTGGAACCATCCAAGGTGAATACCTTGTGGAAAAACTCGAACTCGCTACACGTAAAGACCCAGTGAATATCGAGTTTTTCCACAAGGTATTCACCTTGGATGGTTCCAACCATGTAGTTATCAAAGGTTGCATAATAGGAGACACCATCCGTTTCCATGATCAGACGGTCATAAGCGATCACAGGAATGCCTTCGTCTTTAGCGACTGCCAAAACAGTACCTAAGGAAGCTCCGTCAATCGAAGCGATAACAAGAATCTCAGCACCATTGAGAATCATGTTTTCTATCTGCGATACCTGAAGTGCCACATCATTGTTGGCATATTGGAGATCCACAACATAGCCAGCTTCTTCGAGCATTGCTTTCATGTTACTTCCGTCTTGATTCCAGCGCTGGAGACTTTGGGTCGGCATCGCTACGCCAACTCTTACAGCAGCAGAAGCCATCGATGGAAATACCATAACCGCAACGAGTAAAACAACCAATAAGACTCTCTTCATGTTTTAGTAATCCCCTTCCAAATATTAGATATTTGTCATCGGTACACTACGCATCAAGCATGAAACATGAAAAACGAACTACAACAGACAAACCACTACATCAACATCCAGGATAAATCTTGCCTATCGCCCCCTTCCCCCACTTCCTTTTAGTTCACTCTAGCAGAATCTGCATTGAGCCTTCCATCGGGTTGCTCTAAAAGCCTATCGAGGAGTAACGCTATACAGCCCATTAAAGCGACCTTTTCACCAAGCTGCGTTGGTGCCAAGCAGACTCTTTCCCATGGAATTTGCAGACTGCGTTCCTCCACAACCCTGGTCATTTCTGCAAACAGGAGATCCGATTTGGCCACATGGCCACCGAGAATCACCATGTCGGGGTTTAACCCGTTAACAATGTTCGCGATACCAACTCCCAAGTACCAGCCTGTTTCCTTCAAAATCTCGCTCGCTGTCGTATCCCCCTGGTTGGCAGCATGGACAATATCTTCCACCGTAAGCCTGCGGTTTTCCGCTAAGCGCAACTGGAAAAGGAACGAGTCTTTGCTCGTGCTGAGCGCCTTGGAGGCCCGGGCTAGAATGGCCTGCTCATCGCTGTAAACTTCCCAGCAGCCCCTACTTCCACATGAACAGATGGGACCATTTGGATCAATGGACATATGACCGATCTCACCTGCACTACCGCTCACTCCCAGAAGGAGACTTCGATCATTCACAATTCCGCAGCCTAATCCTCCTTTGACCGATACATAGACAAGGACTTTGGCATCCTTACCGATCCCAAACCACTTCTCCGCCATCGCGGAGAGCATAGCCTCATTGGACACTAAGACAGGCAGATGTAGCTCTCCCTCTAGATCCTCGGCCAGACTCACATCTCGCCACCTGAGATTCGGGGCAAAATTCACAACCCTCCGGTTCAAATCGACCTGACCTGGAACCGCGACTCCGATACCTAAAACATCATCATGCTCAACTCTTTGCTCCTTAAGCAAGCGGCGAATTGTGTCGACACAGAGATCCAAGACGAACTCATAGTCCATGGTCCTAAGCTCCTCGCGGCTTTGGACCAAGACCTCTCCCACCAAGGTTGTAATGGCCACTGCAATCCAGCCCACATCAACCTCAACTGCAATCATATAAAAACGCAGGGGGTTTACTTCGAGCTGAACTGGTGGTCGGCCCCTTGATGTGGTGTTGGAACCTACTTCGCAGAGAAACTCCCTGTCCAGTAACTCCCGTACCGTCTCTGATACGGTCGCTCGACTGAGCCCAGTAATTTCCGCCAACTCCGACCGGGAGATGCGACCATGTTCACGAATGGCGCAAAACGTCTTGACACAATTAACGCGTCTCAGGTATGCACTGTCAAACTTGCTTGTCTTTACCACCAAATAAACTCCAATCGTCCAAATACAACTGTCCATTTCCAGGGCAGCGCATTATTTCGAGTATCAAATTAACTATTTGACAAACTCCACCAAATCCCTCCTTATTTTCAAAGTTATCCCTAAGTTAATCAAGAGGATGTAAAGTGGAAGTTGCCAGAGGAAAGCATGAGTTCGGTTTTAACAATATCTTTCTCCCAAAGCCACACTTCCTCTGACCCTCGAATTAAATAAGCGCTAAACCCCGCTTACCGATACGCTTTGCCCATGATTTCAATGGTTTCATCTAAGGACAGGGAGTAACGATCCATCTCAAAAAGTCCACCCATGGTCACTCGTGCGTTTTCTGCAAGTTTCGGAATCTCATCTTGCTTTATGCCCCAATCAGACATCTTCAGATCAGCCACACCGCACTTTTCTTTCAACGCTTGCAGGGCGTCCAAGAAAGCGCGAGGGAGGTCTTTTTCTGAGATAGAAGCTACATCAACCCCCATGGCCTGGGCTAAGCCCCGGAAGCGTTCTGGTATCTTAGTGCCAAAGAAGCTGAAGTACGCCTCGGATAACAAGATTAGGCCCGCGCCGTGGGGAAGTTCCGGATAAAAGGCACTTAGGGCATGTTCCATGGAATGCTCCGATGTACAGCTTGACTCCGTCTGAACAAAACCAGCGTAGGTATTAGCTAGAGCCACGTTGGTCCTGGCCTTAAGGTCATCTCCCTGGGCAATGCACTGGGGTAGATACGTGTTAATCAGTTCAATGGAACGGAGCGCATACATGTCACTAATTGGTGTGGCAATCTTGGCTAGGTAGCCTTCCAGGGAATGAAAGAGTGCATCAAAACCTTGGTATGCTGTGAGTTTCGGCGGAACGGAGAGCATAAGCTCAGGATCGACAACCGAAAGGGTGGGAAAGGTGCTCTGATTGCCAAAACCGATCTTCTCCGTGGTGGCCTCATTGGTAATCACCGTCCAAGGATCCGCCTCGGTACCCGTACCCGCTGTGGTTGTAATGGCCACGACCGGAAGAAGTCCATTAGGGATTGGTTGTCCTTTGCCAGTCCCACCACCAACGTAATCCCAATAGTCCCCTGGGTTCTTGGCCATGATGGCAATGCTCTTGGCCGAGTCAATACTACTACCTCCACCGAGACCGATTACAAAATCACACTGCTCCTCCCGGCAAAGGGCCGCCCCTTCCATCAAATGAGATTTGATGGGGTTCGGCAGAATTTTATCAAAGACCACATAACCAATACCTTTCTCGTCCAAAATCGCCTGCAGACGCTGAAGGTAACCAAATTTGCGCATGGAGTTACCGGCGGAAATGACAATTAAGGCCTTGGTGCCTGGAAGTTCTTCGTGAATCAACTCGCCCAGTTTTCCTGGACCAAAGAGAATTTTTGTGGGCATGTAATAATTAAAGTTCATTGTTTTCTCCTTCCTGATCTCGTCCTTGCTATCAAGAGTGTGTAAGTTATGCGTAATTTTACACAAATATATCTTCGACTTTCAGGATGGGGTTTCCTTCCATATTGCGAAAACAGGCAAAAAAGGCACCAACCTTGGGAGCTGGTGCCTTGGCAAACTCAATTCAATTAGGCTTTCGCCCTCTTCCGGGTCGTTACATCAAAGGCTACCGCCAACACGAAGATGGCACCTTTAACCACATACTGGAAGGAAATATCCACACCGAGTAAGTTCATGCCATTGGTCAGGGACATGATCACAAGGGCACCAATGATGGTATTGGTCACCCGGCCCACGCCGCCGCCAACGGAGACACCGCCGATGTAGCTCGAAGCAATGGCATCAAGCTCGAAGCCGAGACCGGCCGTGGGAGTTGCGGAAGCCAGCCGAGAGGTGTAGAGCATCCCGGCCAATGCCGCCATGAGACCCATGGAGCTAAAGACCAAGAAGGTAACCTTGTTGACTTTGATGCCAGAGAGTTCTGCTGCTTCAGCATTGCCGCCAATGGCATAGACATGCCGGCCAAAACGGGTCTTCGTTAGGACAAAATTGTAAATAAGGAGTACCACCGAAACAATGACAGCTGTCCAAGGAATGCCCCGGTAAGAAGCCATAATCCAAGTAATGACCAAGACTATAACGGAAAGTGCAATTTGCTTAACCACGAAAATTGGCATGGAATTGGTCTTAAACTCATAGCGCAACAAGCTCTGACGATGCCGGATTTGGGAAACAATGATCGAGACCACAAGCCCAATACCAACAAGTAGCGTTAACAAATGGAAGTCGAAGTTTGCTCCCCAGGGAAGATCGGGAATATAGCCATTGGAAAGCTGGAGAAAGACCCGATCCCGCACAATAATGGTCCCTGTTCCTGCCGTGACCATGGAAAGCAGTCCTCTAAACATAAACATACCCGCTAGAGTTGTAACAAAAGCTGGTACCTGGATTTTCGTTACGAGAAATCCTTGATACACTCCAACTAATACTCCACAAGCCAAGACCGTGGGAAGTACGAGCCACACATTCCAACCCTTAGAGAGTAGAATGGCTGCCACAGCTCCCAAGAACCCAGCTACAAACCCGATGGATAGGTCAATATGCTTGATAATCAAGACCAAAGTCATACCAATGGCCAGCACCGCAACATAGCCGGTTTGATTCACCAAGTTGATTAAGTTTCTGGAAGAGATAAATAAGCCCTTCGTTGTAATGGTGAAGATCAAGAAGATGACCGCCAAAGCGATATACATAGCGTAATCACGGATATTGCTGACGAAAAGCGATGCAACCTCAGTAGCGAGGCTTTCTTTCTTCTGCCCAGAACCCATCATTTTTTCCGTTTTCATCAGATCGCCTCCTCCACTGTTTTTGTTGCCATAGCCATCACATTCTCTTCGGTAGCGTCTTTGGCATCAATCTCACCTGTAATGGTTCCCTCAGACATGATGTAGATGCGATCGCTCATACCCAAGACCTCCAAAAGTTCACTGGAAATCATAATGATGCTGATTCCCTCGGCCACGAGTTGATTCATGAGGCTATAGATCTCAAATTTGGCCCCTACGTCAATACCCCTGGTGGGTTCATCTAGAATCAAGAGACTGGGCCCGGCAAAGAGCCATTTCGCCAGTGAGGTCTTTTGTTGATTACCACCCGAAAGGGTGCTCACCTTAACTTCGACACTTTGGGTACGAATATCAAAGGAACTACGATACTCGTTGGCCACCTTGACTTCTTCATTATCGTCTACCACTAAGTTGTTCATCAGTTTGTGCAAGGCTGGCAGAGTAATATTGAACTTAACGTCTTGCATCAAGACAAGCCCATTACCCTTACGGTCTTCTGTCACGTACGCCATACCATGGTCAATTGCATCTGCCGGATGCTTAAACTCCATCCGCTTGCCATTGAGATACATCTCGCCACTCCGCAGATCATAGCCTGGCACATTACCAAAAAGACTGAGGGCAAGTTCGGTTCGTCCCGCACCCATTAAACCAGCTAGGCCCACGACTTCCCCTTTGCGGACGTTGAGGTTGACATTGTGCAAAATCTCACGGCCGCTGGCCCGATCAACGACGGTCCAGTCCTTGACTTCAAAGGCAATATCACCCACGGTCACATCACGTTTAGGGTAGATATTTTCTATTTCACGGCCCACCATATGCTTGATAATCTCTTGCTCTCCGATCTTGCGCTCCCTAGCATCCAAGGAAGTGACCACGGTTCCATCCCTTAAGACAGTGATGGTATCAGCCACAGCGACGATTTCTTTGAGTTTATGAGAAATGAGAATACAAGTAACCCCTTGGCTTTTCAGTTCTCTTAAGAGATTGAGGAGATTCTCGCTATCCTCTTCGTTGAGGGCGGCAGTGGGTTCGTCTAAGATGAGGAGATCAACTTGCTTCGAAAGTGCTTTGGCAATTTCTACGAGTTGCTGTTGGCCCACGCCTAGATCCTTGATTTTGCTGTTTGGATCGACATTAAGACCCACACGTTTTAGCAATTTCGCAGCTTCGACCTTGATTTCATTCCAATCGATCACATAGCCCTTCATGATCTCATGGCCTACGTAGATATTCTCGTAAATCGGCAACTCGGGAAACAGAGCTAGCTCCTGATAAATAATTGCAATTCCTTGTCGTTCACTGTCAGATATATGTCGGAACTCCTGTGTCTTGCCGTTTAGTACAATCTCACCACCATAGGTGCCATGAGGGTATACACCACTGAGGACCTTCATGAGTGTGGATTTCCCCGCACCATTTTCACCAACTAAGCAGTGAATTTCTCCCCTTCGTACTTCAAAGGTCACGCTATCTAGGGCCTTCACGCCGGGGAATTCCTTTGTAATATTCTTCATTTCCAGAATATAGTCTTTCGTCAAGTCGTCAGTCCTCCTTTCTACACTTTTAGAAAGCCGGCCCGATACCGAGCCGGCCTAGATTCACATGTCGCTGTTCTTAGAGACCAGTAAATTCGCTAGCATCGTAGTAGCCTGAGTCAATCAAGACGTCTCTTACGTTGTCTTGGGTGACAATGACCACTGGGGTTTGCTTAGCTGGAACATCCATGACTAGGTTGTTGTAGACTGCATCAGTTGCAGGCGTTTTACCTTGGAGAACTTCGATGGCCATATTCATGGCATCAGCAGCTAGAGTTCTGGTGTCTTTGAAGACGGTCATGCTTTGTTGTCCGTCAATGATATATTGGACAGAAGCTTTCTCAGCGTCTTGACCGGTGATGAAGTAGTTTGTGACATGAGCGTCTGCTGCAAAAACGTCTGCGATGGAGCGTGCTGTACCATCGTTAGGAGCCAGGACAAATACTTCACCCTTGTCTGCGGCTTCGGCAACGGTTAAGTGTGCTTCAGCTTTGGACTTAGCAACGTTAAAGTCCCAATCGGTGGTAACTTCGCCAATAATGGCTGCCAATTGCTCACGGCTCAGTTCCAGAGTATCCTGGTGGTTTTGTGCTTGAGCAGAGTTCTTAATTACAAATGTTCCATCAGCAATCAAGGGTTGCAGTACATTCCAAGCACCTTGGAAGAACAAGAAGGCGTTGTTATCTGTTAAAGCACCAGCGTAAAGGTAGAGGGGATTGCCCTTACCAGTTGCATTCGCTGCTAAATATTCACCCATAGCAGCGCCAACGGAGACGCTATCAAAGGTTACATAGTAGTCGAGGGCATCTGTATCGGTGATCAAGCGGTCGTAGGAAATGACCGTGATGCCTTCAGCTTTAGCAGATTCAACTGCGATGGCTGCTGCCGCTGCGTCGTGAGCACAGATAATGATGACATCGGCTCCCTTGGCAATTAGGGTTTCCACGTTAGTTCTTTCAATAGCGGAAGAACCTTGGCTAAATAGAACTTCGACGGAATAAGGTGTTGCTGCGATTACGTCTTGGAAGCGAGCCATATCCTGTAACCAACGAGGCTCATCTCTGGTGGGTAGAACGATACCTACGTCTACTCTCTGAGCAAAAGCCACTGTGAAGCTGGTCAACAGAATGGAGAGAGTTACTGCCAACACAAGAAATCTCTTCATGAATTTGTCACCCTTCTTTTCCTAATGTTAACCGGTGTTCGGTTACAGGTTCATTATAAGGATGAAGTAGTCATGAATCCATTTAATAATTTTCCGTTTCTTTTAATATTTTTCCCACGGACTAAATCTCAATTTTTTCCAGAGAACTCCGCCCGATAGTCGGTGGGAGTTACCCCTACTGTCCGCTTGAACCAAGAACTAAAATAATAGGCGTCGGTAAAGCCCAGATAATCAGCAATTTCATACATCCGATTGTCGGTCCCCTTTAACAGTTCCTTGGCCTTGCGCACCTTCAGTCCGGTGATATAATCGGAAAAGTTCTCCCCGATATACTCGTAGAAGAGTTTGCTTAATTGGGAAGAGCTCATATTCACTTGCTGGGCCATGGTATTTAGGGTGATTCCTGTGCGATAATGCTCATCCACATAAGCCTTAACACCTTGAATCAGCCGCTCCATACTTCCGTCTTGGCCAGATTCAATAAGATCATTGACGTCTAAGAGAAACCCCTTCACCCATTCCTTCAAGTCGGAAAAATGGGTCTCGGTAGCCGCGGGCAAATGCTTGGTCATGAGGCTAATTCCCTGTTCCACTTCAAATCCCAGTGATTCGATGGTACTGAGGGTAGAAACCACAATATCATTGAGGACAATAAAGAGGCGATCAGGTTCCTCTTTGGCTTGTTCCATGGATTGGTGCACTTGGTCGATCTCTGCTAGGATTTCTTCCGTCGTACCCGATTTCAAGAGTTCAACCAAACGTTCACGGATGGGAGCTAGGGGTTGGTTGGCCAAGGCCTGGGGGTTCACCAGCCAACCAAAGACGCTCTTAAAACGGTCTTGAAAGCTTTGTCTCGCTCGTTCTTCCTGGCGCTCCTCTTCTCTTCGGCGTTGCCGCTCCGCTTCCAGCTTTTCTCTGGCTTTTTCCACGACTTCGAAAAGACGTTCTGTGCGAAAGGGCTTGAGTAAATAGTCTTCGACACCCAAGCGAATCGAAGCCTGGGCTAGTTCGAATTCAGCATGACCAGAAATCACGATGATTTTCAAATCTTCGTTTAGGGCCTTGGCCTCACTGGTGAGTTCGAGCCCATCCATCCCAGGCATGCGAATGTCTGTGACTAAGATATCGATTTGCTCCCTCTTGATGATTTCTAAAGCCTCTTCCCCATCTGAAGCCACAAAGGTCTTGTAGCCGCGGCCCTCCCAATCAACGTTTTTTGACACCTTGTCCCGCAAGAACTTCTCATCTTCTGCAATTAATAGATTACACATGGGGATCCTCCCTAATGGCCTTGATACTCAAGGTAGCCTTGGTGCCCTGACCTGGTTCGCTGGTTAAGACAACCCCATATTCCTCACCGAACATAAGCTGGGCACGTTTGTTTACATTACGCAAACCGAAATACTCTTTCTCATTCTTTAAACTACGGACACCCCTCAGCACTTCATTGATATCCCGCAGTTTATCTGGTTCGATTCCGGCACCATCATCCTGGATCTCAAAGACAATGTCACCGCTTGGGATTTGTCTGCCACGAATGAAAATTTTCCCGGGCCGTTTGGCCCGGAGAATGCCGTGATAAGTCGCGTTTTCCACTAGGGGCTGCAGGAGGAGGCGCGGAATAAACTTGTCTCGAATGCCAGGTTCGATATCCATCTCGTAGTCATATTCGTCGCCATGACGTAACTGCTGAATAAATAGATAGTTGCGAACATGTTCCACCTCACTGGCGATGGGAACAATTTCCCGCCCCTTGCTGAGGCTGAGTCGAAAGAAACTTCCTAGGGCTTCAATCAGGGAACTGGCCTGATCATTCTGATTGCTCTCGAGCTGGCCGATAATGAGATCCAGGGTGTTATAGATAAAGTGGGGTTTAATCTGATTATCTAAACTCTCCATTTCTAGTTTACGCAAGAGCTTTTGTTCCCTTACATTCTCGTCCATCAGCGCTTGAATGCGGCGAATCATTTTGTTGAAACTGTGGCCAAGCATGGCGATCTCGTCATTTCCCTGGGGTTGAATATGCACGGACAGCTCATTGTTGGCAGCTCTCTTCGTCAAGTCTTGTAGCTCTTTAATGGGTCGACTCAAAGCATGGGATAAATAAACTGACAGGAAAATAACGCCCACTAAGATCAGGGCTGTGACAACGAGTGTCATCCGCTGAATGGGGGCCACCTGCTCCCCAATCTCATCGGCATAGGCCACACTCACAATGTTCCAGCCTGTAACAGGAGAATGGGCTGTGGTCAAAAAGAAACGTTCTTCTTCATAGTCACCAAAACCATCCACGAACCCTTTGACGCCCGTAAGACGATAAAAGGTGCTAATGGTTCCGAGCTTCTCTAGATTTGGGTGATAGATGATCCGTCCGAGCTCGTCCGCGATAAAGACATAACCCCTAGTGCCCAAACGAACGTCGGCGATATTAGCTAGACGTTCAAGACTGATATCCGCGGTCATGAAAACAGCCGTCGCTGCATTGAGCGGCGTATAAGGCTTCACGATGGTCACTACAGTCTGGTCTAAGAAGTTCTGCTGGGGTCCTAAAATGGCAATTCCCCGTGCTTGGAGATTACGCTGGAATTGGCGCTCAAAGGAGGCAAAATCCAAGCTGTAGAGACCATAGTTGCTGAGACGGTTGCCGCCGGAGAAAACAAGGGAGATCTCTTCTAGACCAGGTTTTACCTGGTACAAGTTGTTTAGATCTTCCCAAATTCGAAAGACGTATTTCCGATTATTAAAGTCATTTCCGTTCACCAACTTGATCAATTGATCCATATAAAAGTCTTGATCCCGGGTTAGAAGAACTTCAAGATCAGAGAAATACTCGTCTAAGTCTTTAGCCATACGGTTCACCACTTCTTGGGAGTAATCGGCGACACTGCGCGTGAGGCTCCCGTAGAAGGTTTGATAGGAAAAAACAGCCATGATACCAAGGGGAATCAAGGCGATGACCAAAAAGGATAGGATCAGTTTGGTACGAATGGTATGAATTTCGGTTTTCTTGGCCAACTTCGACCAAAACAATTCGAAGCGTCTCACCCGAACCCTCCTATTTCACCAACCATGGTTTATGAATTTCTAAGAGACGGTCGATGTTTGATTCATTGGCATGTTCCAGCCCGGTAACCACAATTTCCGGCGGAACCTCCCCATAGCGGATATACCGAACCATGAGCTCGAGCCCTTGTGAACCCATGCTGGTCATGTCTTGACCGATGAGGTACTGAATCAAGCCTTCCTTCTGCAAAAGTAGGGCATCGTAGAAAAGGTCGATCCCTACCGCGATGCCACCTTCCTTGGCCCATTGGCGAAAGTTAGGTAAGGCATCACTTGTCACATAAAAGGGCCAGCCACCTACGAAATAGATGACGTCCACGTCTGGATTCACCTTCAGGTAGTCTTCGAGCAGAATGATGGATTTTTCCACCGTATCTTCGTTTTCTAAGATATCTGCGATGTGTAGATTTACCTCGTCCTTTGTTGCTTCTAAGAAGCCACGAATGCGCTCTTCGAGGTTGAAAGCCTCCCGATAACCTGTCATGATCATGGTTTCTAGGGTCTCTTCTTCCAGTCCTTTGTCTTTGATTACGTCCACTAGAGCGTTACCAATCTCCACCCCAGCTGCATAGTTGTTGATGCCAATGTAAAAGAGCCGTCCGCTCCCTGGGCTATCTGCGTCAAAGGTCGCCACTGGAATACCGTTTTCTCTGGCTTTTTGAAAGACTCTGTGGATTTCTTCTTCGTCATTGACGCTGGCAACGATGCCGTCGACTCCCCTGCGAATGAGATTCTCGATCATTTCCACTTGAAGGTCGCTATCAAAGTCAAAGGGTGCAACCCACTCCAGGCGTACGCCTAGTTCATGCGCCTTTTTTTGTGCTGCTTCAAAGGCATCGAGGAAAATGGGATTGCCAAGGGAACGTGGGAGAAAAGCTATAACGAGATCATCCTCATAAAAACCATCTGCCTCCCCCGGTTGGACCCCAAACCAAGTGCATAAAACAAGGATCATACTTAGTGAAAGTAGGATCCTTTTCCACCAGTATTTTGTCATCTGCCCACCTCCTCGTCTGATTACCAACTTCGCCAGAGGAAGGTCATCTCCTGCGATTATCGTAAAACCAAAAAACACAACATGCTGAGCTGTTGTGTCGATGAATCAAGATATTTTTCTGGTTTTCTCTCCCCGGGGGCACCACTCTAGGGTACGCAAGTAAGCATCCAAAACCAAGGCCGGTTCAATGTTTAGTTCGCGGGCCTTGGCTTCCACTTGATCCCACCGGCCCCGTTCGTAATCCAGCACAAGCTGCCAGAGCTTCTGGTAGGGGCCTTTTCCATGGACCAAGAGCTCGATCATCTCAGGTGGAGCTTGGATTTCCTCGAGAATGTCCATCAAGGGACGCTGTAAGAGGACATCAAGTAGGGAAAAGAGCCCGCAAAGAAAGAGGGTGTCCTTCATGTCCCTAAGAGGTGTGTGTTCCGCTAATAGTTCGGCGAAACGTCCCCGCACTAAAGAGGTGATCACAGGGGCTTCGAGCGTGGTGTTACACATGCGCTGCATGGCTAGGAGGGAGACCCATTTTTTTATCTCGCGCTGCCCGAGGAAAATCAAGGCATCTTTTACGGTCGTTGTAGGGTTGCGCCTACCGAAGGCGGCGGAATTGGCCAAACGAAGGAGGCTGTAGGTTAGGGATAGGTCCCGGGAGATGATCTCTGTTATGTGCTCTAGATCTATTTCTGGCTGATTGGCTTCCACGATCAACTCCAAACATACGAGATCCAAAGGTGCCAAGACTCTGGCTATCACAATTTCGGGACGACTAAAAAAATATCCTTGGAAAAGGGTAAAGCCTAAATCCAAGGCGTGTTCATAGTGCTCGTAGGTTTCTATTTTCTCTGCCAAAAGTACCATGCCATGTTCTTTGGCGCGCTGAACGGTGCTTTCAAGTTCGGTTCCCTGGAGGGCTAGTATGTCGATTTTGACGATATCGGCAACCTCTAGAAAGGGCTTTCTGGTCTCACTGTAGACGAAGTCATCTAAGGCAAGGACATAGCCGTGATCTTTTAGTCTGCGACAGTGAGCCAAGACTTCCTCATGCCCTTGGACGGATTCCAGCACCTCCACAACCAATTGATCCTTGGGGAAGAGAGTGGCGACTTCTTGCTCTAAAAGGGCCGTAGGGAAGTTGATAAACGCGGGTTTGTTCGAGGTCAAGGAGTGGAGACCAAGGTTTTGGAAGATGTCGATGATCACATTGGCCGTGGCCTCATTGTGATCGTCTCCTGTATACACATTGAGAAACCCACTGCGATAGAAAATCTCGTAGGCCAGTAGGTTCTGCTTATCATCCAAAATGGGCTGTCTGGCTAGAAACGCGTGCATAAAGCCATCACATCTCTCACTTTGATCTGAACTGTCTTATGCATTATTCGGCCCAAATGATAGCAATTCCTTCCATTGTTGGGAAAAAGAGGGTAGGCAGACTGTCACTGGTGCGAGATGATTCTCGCACCAGTTTTTTTGAAATGAAGGCTCGAGGCATCCGCTGTCACAGTTGCTAAAAACGGGTTCGCTACGATGCGAAAAAACGTAAAAGCAGGTGGAATTTGGCAATAAAATTCCAGAAGATGCATAAGCTGAGAACTAGTTGGAAAAAATACGAGAGACAGAAGATAAACATCGCGCACCGATTGTCGTAGAGGCTAAGATTGCTCGTCCCATTTTCCAAGGTCTTGGCATAACAGATTAAACTGGAGAATAGGATGAGAGTGACAAGCCTAAGTTCCAACAAACCGCTTGATGTAACAGCAAGAGATATTGGCAACTCCGAGCTCGGTCATCACTCCTAATCAGGAGTTCATGATAAATCTGGCTACGAGTCACACGCTCGCTATAAGGGGGTGTCTGAAAAAATACCGGGTTTGTATTAGCAATCTCTATGTAACACAACGCACATTGACAAAAAAAGGAGGAGTATTTCAGTGAAAAAAATCTTAGCGTTGTCTCTAATGCTCGTTTTCGTTCTCTCAATTGGGGCAATGGCCCAGATTATCGATTACGATCTAGGCCCTCTAACCAACAATCAAAAACTTGAGGCAAAGACAGATTTGACCATCACCATTGATGAGTATGCAAGGGTATGGATCACCAGCAACAAACTGTTCCAATCGGATGAAACACAAGAAAAGGCCAATATCCTTGGAAGACCCGGACTTTACACATCGAACAAGTGGCAGGTTAGAGAGGTAGCTGTGGATTACTTTAAAACACAGCGCGAGAAATTCGCTAGCAGCGACTACTTCTGGCCTGAGGCAGAGGAAGAATGGGTCGGCGAAGAGGACGGCTATGACAAAAAAGGCGGGGCATACTTCAATGTTGAGAGTAACTGCGACACAGAAGTTAACGTAGCCTTTGCGTGGGATGAGGGTAGCGACATGGCATCCGAATTGGTCCTGTGGGTCTTCCGGCACGATGAGCCAAATTGGCCTCCAGTGAACGATGGCGATGCAGACGCATCACTTCTCTCGACACGTGGGACTTCCCAAATGAAGTTTGATCATGACTACGTAGGACCACACGAGAATGGTAAGGAGTACAAGATCGGCGGTGCCTTGTTCATTGACTACATCAGCCAACAGCTAGCAACAACGTATGAAGGCGTAATTACGATCACGGTAGCCGCTAGGTAGGGTAAGCGGATTACTGGAGAGGGTTATGGGCGTATTGCCCATAACCCTCTTTTTGAAAATCGTCTGAGGAGATTTCTTGAAGTCTGCTACAGGTCATAAATCAATGCACAGAAAACCTTACATATCGGGATAACCTTGTTCCGTCCTCTCAGATAGCAGAAGGCAGCTCCTGGCCAAAGATAAGGTTGGTTGGTCATAATACAACAACTATTCGTCACAGACAGAAGAGCCTTTGCTCTCCCCCCTTACCAGGAACAGAGCAAAGGCTCCTATAGTTTGAATCGTCCTCTTGCTGTGTAGGTGTCTTCTCTGCCTACGCCTTAGTCGCCGACAACTACTTCAAAGGTCTCGCTTGAAACATCCACCCCACCGTATACAGTTTCGACTTCCACCCCGTAGGTCCCAGGTTCGAGCAAAGCCGCCAGGGCTATCATGTGCACCGTCTTTTGCGGCAAAATGCCTCGCTCTTCTTCGGGTAGCTCAAAAACCACTCGTTCTACGAACTCTCCTGCCTGATTTGAAATCACCGCACTCACTTGCGGTATGAAGGCTACATTTCCACTGTTCACCAAGTCTACGGATAGGTAGGTCCCCTCATCTTCTACGTTCTGTGCTTGCAGACTGCGGATCTGAACCTCACGCCTATGCTCCGTTCCCACTAGTACATTAATAGGTACCACTGATTCACTCAGAAAGTCACCTGATAAGGTATTATAAACCTTGAAGACAGCATTTCCGTGATAGCTGCCATCCTCACTATCCCGGGGCACAGCGATGGTCATAGCGAGCCGCGTTCTTGCCCTAGCTGGTAGAACAAACTCGGGATCACTACGGAGTTCCATCCATTCAATTAGGGAGTGGGCATAGTCCGCTCTGATGTCGGTAAGGCCAACTTCTACCCTAACTGGTTCACCTACCATACTCTCGAACTCGAAGACCTGACTTTTTCTCTCACCAGCGCGCAGGATATGGTCAGCGACTGATGGGGTAACAACGATGGCCGCTGACTCATCAAATCCAGGAAACACATACTCCCCTGGACGAATTTCGATCGTCTCATTCTTTAGGATCTGCCCACTTTCGCCATAGCGCAAGAACGCTTGTATCCAATACTCCCCTGGACTCAAGGGGCGAGTTATGCTACCGACAAACTCAACCTCTGCTCCTGGATAGACCCTGGTGGAATCCGTCCCGGCAGACGAACCTGTGGGAGTCCTCAGCGTGATCCGTTCCACCAGACGCCTGTCTTGATCTCGAATCGTCACTTCACCGGATACCAGGTAATCTAGTGCCGAAGTGTTGTGAAAACGGGCTGCAATAAGTGGTTCACCTTTTTCGCCAGGTCTAACTTCCAGTAAGTTGAGCTCCGCTGTGGGCCTTACACCTGCCCGTTCCACGACAATCCGCAACCGCACCGCATAACGAACCTTGAACGTGAAGCCGGTGGGGTCTTCCGGTGGTCTGGATTCTACCATTACAACTACTGTATGAGACCCGCTGGCCGAGAAGGGGACCCTAACGACACCAGTCGCCTTTGACTCTTGACCCGGACGAACCCTGATGGTGCTTTCCTCAAACGTCACCCAGCTCGTAGCAGAAAACCCAGGGTTCACAGGCAACTGATACATTAGACCACCATTGAGTTGTTGGATCGGTTCATACAAGACCAGATCAACCATCTCCTCCATAGCGTCAGGCATGAGGTCAATGGAAAACTCCCGTTGATCACCAGGTCGTACTGTCATCTCAATGACAAGTGGCCTAACACCGACAGCATGCACCTCGCCTACCCCACTGATCACAATTATCAGTAAAATCGCAAACCCAAATACACCATGTTTCAGCTGTTTGAAAGACATTGCGTATTCCCTCCTTGTTCTACTCATATCCTTGCACCTCAACAAAGAGCGTTCCCCTATAATCTCCTGCAGGGTGTTGCCAGCCGGCTTCAGTCACCATCTCAATGGTGAAGAAATGTTCCACATGCTCCCCGTTTCCAGTAATCACATACCCCTCACTGAGTGGTACATCTTCGCCTGGAAGGTAGAGTTCCAGCGGAGGAACATTGCTGTATTTGTCCCCTTGGTATATCAATCCCTCGGAATACAAGGTGGCGATCCAGTTCTTATGATTTGCACCGACCCAAATATCGAATGGTCCGAGTTCATACCAATCCGGACCGTGATCCAGAACAACATGGATGGTATCAGGGGACAATGTAGCAATGGTATACGTAGGGACAACAAGTTCGATGAAGATGTCTGGTCCCTCGTCCGAATACAGTCGCCCCTGATAGGTACCGGCCCAGGCATCCACCTCTCCCTTGAGCCCCAGACAGATGTCCGAACTATCCTCGCGGGCATCTAGTAGGCAGATCTGATCATCGAAGGAGTTCCAAAGCCCGTACGTAGAGGTAAAGGCTTGCCAATCTGGGTCATAGGGCGTCTTCACCACAAGCATGTCCCTAGGAAAAACATCACCCGACTCGTTTAGAAGCTCTGACAAAGAGTAGTATAGTGCTGTATCATCGTCTGTACTACGGGTCAAGGTGAACATCGCAGTAGAACCAACTTTTTCGGTCCCCAGACTAGCAGACCTCTCAACTTCTAAGTGAACCTGCTCTCCCTCCACTTGATACAAGATTCCTTGCGCCCTTATCGCCGCGCTCCACATGGAGAACAGTACGATCAGAGTGGCTAACGCCAACCATGGGTAACGTCTAGGTATCTTCACCATAAGCAATCCCTCCCATTACACTGTCAATAATAGATGACGAAAAAGGGAGCCCACTGTCGTCAGGAGGCTCCCTGCAACTAGAACTTCAGCCGAATTCCAGCTCGAATCACGCCTCCATGCTCTTGATCCCACGACCAGGAGAGGCGAGCCTCTGCAGGCTTACTCCTAAAGAGGGAGATCCCCACATCATGCCTGACTGACCCG
>JAAYOK010000002.1 GCA_012520355.1 Bacillota bacterium
ACGTTTTGCTGGCAAGGTGGGCTATTCCTATGCTGAAGTGTTGGACGAGGAATCTGTGGAGCTTCTGATCCACGGTGCGAAAGCCAATGCTCAGATCATTGACTCCGATGACGATATTGAGTTTTTCTCTGGCTCACCAGACTATCCAGAGGTAGAAGCATTTGACTCTGGTATTGAAGCTGTCACCGCGGAAGAAAAAATTGATTTTGCCCTAGCCCTCGAAGCGGAGGCCTTTGCCACCGATGAGCGTGTAACTATGGTGAACTGGGCTTCTGCTGGCTATGGTGAAAGCGATGTTTATATTGCCAATACCAAGGGGCTGGAGCAGTCGTTTCGTAGAAACGGAGCCTATGGTTATGTCTCAGTGGTTGTGAACCAAGGCGAACAGACGAAGACAGGTCTGCGGGTGATCTTTGGCAACGATTGGACCGAGTTCGATGCGAAGAAACTAGCCAGGGAGGCCGTGGAGGAGGCCACCTCGCTCTTGGGTGCCGAAAGTCTACCTTCAGGCGACTACCGCATCTTACTGAGACATGATGTGGCTCGCAATATTCTGTCTACCTTTGCGTCTGTCTTTTCTGCTGAAGCAGTGCAGAAAGGTCTATCACTCTTAAGTGGCAAGTTGAACCAGGAAATTGCGAGTCCTTTGGTGACCCTCGTTGATGATCCCCTCTTGAAAAATGGGGGAGCTTCCGCCTCGTTTGACGACGAGGGTGTAGCTACTTACCGGAAGCATGTGATTGAGGAAGGCAGGCTTGTAACCTTCTTGCATAATCTAAAGACAGCGAAAAAAGATGGTGTTTCCTCCACAGGTAACGCCTCAAGGGCCTCGTTTAAGTCACCGGTTGGCATTGCACCAACGAACTTTTTCATTCAGCCGGGCACAAAAAGTTATGATAGCTTGGTTGAATCGCTGGGTCATGGGATTATCATCATAAATGTGCAGGGGCTCCATTCAGGTGCCAATCCTGTTTCAGGTGACTTTTCCCTAGGGGCCTATGGCTACTTGGTTGAAAATGGGGTTATCGTTCGTCCTGTGGACCAAATCACTGTGGCAGGTAACTTCTTCACCTTGCTGACAGAGGTAGAGGCTATTGGTTCCGACCTGGAGTTTGGTAGTCCAGGTGCTGGGGGACATGTTGGTTCTCCTTCGCTTCTTGTACGTCATCTATCTGTTGCAGGTAATTAGGAGGCTGAATCGATGCGCTTAACAACAAGACATGCTGCCAATTTGGGTCTCTTGACAGCGGTGTCGATTGTGTTGACTCGAATTTTCGGTGTTGTGATTCCCATCGCGGGTGTGGGAGCCTTACGCCTAAGTTTTGGTGAAATACCGATTATACTGGCAGGAGTCCTCTTCGGGCCCATTGGAGGAGGACTCACGGGTCTTGCTTCTGACCTAATTGGCTATATCATCAATTCCCATGGGGGACCATTTTTCCCTGGATTCTCCCTAAGTGCGGTTCTCACAGGTCTGATTCCTGGTTGGATCTTGTATAAACGACGTCGGTCCTTGAGTTTGTACCGAGTGGGAGCCACCGTCCTGGTCACCGATTTGGTTGCCGGGATCTTCCTTAACACGTTCTGGCTCACCCTTCTTTATGGCCAAGGCTTCTTTGTCATCTTACCCATGCGAGTTCTGGCCCGCTTGGTCACGTTGCCCATCTACACCTTCGTTGTATTTTGGGTGGCCCGTGCCTATAATTCGTATCGCCGGAGTGCTAAAGACTAGGCACGAGCCCTTGCTGGGAATTGCATCGTTTGCTCTAATGTGCTAGAATGGGCGTATCAGATTGAAGTGGAGAGTGAGTTCCTACATGGATTTAGACCCGCCGAAACGGTGGCATACATTGAAGTTAAACCTCTTATGGCGTTTGCCCAGGGAGCCAAGGAAAAAGATCAAGACCTTTCTTTCTTTAGGCGATCAGTATTCTGCGCAAGGGGAAGAGCAACTTGCTCACTATTGCTATACTCTCTCGAAGCGCTTAGCGCAGGAGGCAGGAGTGATCCATCTCCAAAAGAAGATCAACCAAAGGGTGCATAGCTTAGATTAGGGGGCTTGATGTGAAGAAACTCAAACAAATAACCAAAGCCTCGTCACTCTGGGACGCGATCCAGCTGGTGTGGAAGGCTGGTATAGCTGCCTATGAAGAGAAGTCCCCCTTAGATGAGCTCGAGGCAAGTAAGGCCCGTCTGGAACAGGAGGTATTGTCCCTGTCCCGACTGGTTCATGATTATGAGACGAAGATCCACAATAATGTGCGAGAAAACAAGGAGTTAACCCAGAAGAATAAGGAGTTGGAGTGGGGATACCGTGCCCTGCTCCGTGAGAATCAATGGCTCCGGGAAGAAATTTTCAAACTCAAAGGTAAACCCTTGGTCTAAGACGGGGAGTCAAACGAAAAGCGGATTGACTCCCCTTTTTCTTATCCATCAAGCCATAAATGGGGGTTGGAGCAATGGAATCGAAGAAAATGATTACAACGGCACTGCTCATCGCTTTGGTGACGGTAACCACCATGGTGGTGAATGTTCCTTTGCCAGGCGTCAAGGGCTATGTGAACATTGGGGACAGTGTGATTTTAATGGCTGGATTGATCTTTGGGCCTACAGTAGGTGCCTTAGCAGGAGGTCTTGGTTCAAGTTTGGCTGATCTGCTCCTTGGCTACGCCTATTGGGCACCTTGGACATTGGTCATTAAGGGGCTGGAAGGCTTCTTAGCAGGCTGGATTATCCTGCGCGTGCCTAAGGCGAAATTGACGAGCTTGATCCTAGCTACATCACTCGCGGCCTTGGTCATGGCTTTAGGTTATTTTTCCGTGGGAATTCTTTACTACGGCCTAGGCCCAGCGTTAGTATCCTTACCAGGTGATCTATTGCAGGGTTCAGTTAGTGTGATCTTAAGCGTCATGCTCTGGCGTCCCATGGAGAAATATCTCGCCCAGTAAAAGAGAACAGGCACAATTATCCCCAGGAGCTCATAGAATAAAAGGCTTGAGCTTTGGCGGAAAGGGGGCCTGCCTGGTGTTTTTCTCCGTACTGAGCGAACTTAGCCTTTGGTTGATGGAAGGGATCGGATTCCTAACAGGTTTTGTCACAAGTGGAAGTGCTTTTCCCAAACCTCTAAGACCCGATGAGCAACGGGAACTACTTTTGAAAAAGGAAGCAGGAGACGAAGGTGCCCGCAATATTCTAATAGAACGGAACCTTCGTCTTGTGGCACATATCGTGAAGAAGTTTGATAATACGGGAGAGGACAGCGAGGACTTAATCTCCATCGGAGTGATCGGGTTGATTAAAGCAATCAATACGTTTAACTCGCAGAAGAACACTCGCTTAGCTACGTACGCTGCCCGCTGCATTGAGAATGAGAATCCAATGTCAGTTCGGGATCGTAACCCTAAGTTCCCCATGAGCCGCGAGGGTATAAGGTTCGCCATGAACCTGAAGGTCTAGCGCGAAACCTCCTTCTTGGCGGAGGAGTACTTCAGTGGCACTCACATAAATCTCTAGGTAGTGCTGGCGAAAGCGAAGCCTAAAGGAATAGCCCTCCCATTGGGGTGGGGCAAAGGGTCTCAGAGTAAGGGTACCATTTTCAATGCGTAGTCCACCAAAACCGTAGACGATAGACATCCAAGTCCCGGCCATGCTTGTGATATGGAGTCCATCTTCGGTATCATTGTTGTAGTTATCTAAATCCAGCCGAGCTGTACGTAAATAGAGTTCATAGGCCTTAGCTTGGTATCCGATCTCGGCAGCAAGAATCGAATAGACACAGGGCGACAACGACGATTCATGAACCGTCAATGGTTCATAGAAATCGAAGTTGCGTTTTTTTGTTTCCAGGTCGTAGCGATCACCTAGGAAAAAGAGTCCTTGGAGGACATCCGCTTGCTTAATGAAGCAGGAGCGCAAAATCCGATCCCATGACCAGTGTTGATTCAAAGGAAGTTCATGGGGGGGAATTTGATCCGCTGGGATGAGTTCTTTGTCCATAAACCCATCTTGTTGTTCGAAGATACCCAATTCCTCGACGATGGGATAGTACATTTTATTGCTAATGTCCTGCCAAAGTTCCAGTTCTTGCCGGGAGATCTGGAGCCTCCCTCTGATCTCTGTAGCAGCTTCTGGGTTCTTTTTTTCTATGTGCTTTAAGGTTTCCAGCGTATATTCTAGGGTCCAAGCAGCTATGCGGTTGGTATACCAGTTGTTGTTGACATTGTTTTCATATTCATTGGGGCCAGTGACACCCAAGATCATATACACACCTTTACGGGTTTGGACGTTGACCCGACTTGCCCAAAAACGGCTGATTTCCACCAATACATCTACGCCATACTCCGCTAAATAGTCCTCATCACCTGTGTAGCGCACATAGTTGAAAATGGCGTAGGCGATGGCTCCATTGCGATGGATTTCTTCGAAGGTGATCTCCCATTCATTGTGACACTCTTCACCATTCATCGTGACCATGGGGTATAGGGCCCCCTTTAGGCCAAGTTTAGCCGCGTTCTCTTTTGCCTTTTCCAAATGATGATAGCGATAGAGTAAGAGATTGCGGGAAATCTTCGGATCGCTCGTACCTAGATAGAAAGGAAGACAGTAAGCTTCCGTATCCCAATAGGTGCTCCCGCCGTATTTTTCCCCTGTAAATCCCTTAGGACCGATATTGAGCCGGGGGTCTTCACCCGTGTAGGTCTGGTTCAAATGGAAGATATTGAAGCGAATCCCCTGTTGGGCAGCGGCATCCCCTTTGATGCGGATATCGCTCGCTTGCCAGATCTGAGCCCAAGCCTGGGCGTGGCCCCAAAAGAGCTCTCCATAGCTCTTGCCTCTATGCGTTGCCAGTAGGGAAAGGGCCTTTTCGGAGACGAGTTCGGACGGAAAGTCTCGGTTGGTTGTCACCGTCACAATCTTCTCGAGGGTCAGGGTTTCGCCCTCTGCCAGGGCTACTTCCATGGTGGATTTCGCCAGACGCGTCGAAGTTGTGGCCTGGGGCTTCAGATTTGGGATCTCACTTCCGTTTCGCAGAACCTTAAAGCTACTAGCCGCTGCCACAACAAAGTTTGACTTTTTCGTCTGCATGGTAACGAGCTGGACATCGCCATGGTTGGACTCCGTCATCCCTTGCCAAAAATCTTCACCATAATTGGCATCCTCATTGCGAACATTTCCGTCTAAATAGGGAGTCAAGGTGACCTGTGAGCCTTGGCCCGTTGGGTCACGTTTCAACGTGATGCTATAGCTTACTGCTGCTAACTCACGGTATTCCTTGCTGACAAAGCGCCTGGTTTCGACGGCAAATACCCGGCCTAGATCGTCCTTTACTTGGAACTTACGTGACAGTTCAGCTTGTTGCATATCTAAGGTCCGCTTAAACGTAGTGGGCTGCCAAGTATGAAGGTCCAGGGGTCTTTGATTCAAGCTTACATCGATGCCAATAAGGTTGACAGCGTTTAAGACCTTGGCAAAATACTCTGGATAGCCTATCTTCCACCAACCTACAACGGTACGATCGGGGTAATAGACTCCCGCTATGTAGGTGCCCTGTAGACTATCACCGGAATAGTGCTCCTCAAAATTCCCTCGCATGCCCATATAGCCGTTTCCTAGTGAGGTGATGCTTTCAATCACGCGGTTGCGCTCCGGCTGAAAGCCATCTTCAACAATGTTCCATTCATGGGTTCCCAACAATAGTCGCACAAAGACCCCTCCTTGCGAAATATCTAAACTTATCATAACGTATGTTGATTCGCTTGGCAATCGTTTGCACAGGGGCAGAAAAAAACACAGTCTACCTTGCAGACCAAATCTTTCTTAGGTCCTCGAGTGTAAAATCGGCGAAACCCGGAATGATTGTATCTGCATCCTGCAGGGTTTCAGGGTCTCCAACACCAATGGCCATCATTTGAGCACGCAAAGCCGCTTCGATTCCAGCTTGGGCATCTTCAAAGACAACCGCCTGCTGGCTTGGGGTACTGAGCATGGATGCAGCTAAGGTAAAGACCTGGGGATCAGGTTTAGCTTTGGAAACTACATTACCGTCCACAATGGCATCAAAGTAGTCACTTAAAGACACGCGCTCCAAAATGGTTTTAGCGTTTTTACTGGCTGATCCCAGGGCTATTTTGATCCCGGCATCCCGCAGTTCCTCTAAGAAAGGGAGCACCCCCGGGAGAATTTCCGATGTATCCATTTGCCGAATATACTCTACGTACCATGTGTTTTTCTGATTGGCCAGGGCTTCTTTTTCCTGGTCCGATCGCTCTTGACCACCGATTTCCAGGAGAATGTCTAAAGAACGCATGCGGCTCACACCCTTGAGACGTTCGTTATCCGTCCTGGTAAACTCAACACCAATTTCTCTGCCCAAGCGTTGCCAGGCTAGAAAGTGATATTTTGCCGTGTCAACAATGACACCGTCTAGGTCGAAAATTGCTAGTTTTAGTTCCATGGCTAACCCTCCTCTTCGGCCCATTATATCATGATTGGCGGCCTCAAGACATAGTCTAGGTAAAAAAAGGGAGGTGAGTCAGCTGCTGGCCATCTATGCCCGCGTGAGCACGGAAGAACAGGCCAAACATGGCTTTGGTATTCCGGCTCAGATTAGAGCTTGTCAGGAGAAAGTGGGAGAGTTACCAGCCCTCGTTTTTGCTGATGAAGGAGTCTCAGGGGAGACACTGCAGCGGCCGGCCTTGGAGGAGTTGCGGCAAAGAATCAGGGGAGGTGAAATACGGTCTGTTTACTGCCTTGATCCAGATCGCCTATCACGCAAACTCTTGCATCAGCTTCTCCTCACAGAAGAATGGGAACATCGAGGGGTATCCCTCCACTTTGTGAATGGCGATTATAGTAAAACTCCGGAAGGGAACCTCTTTTATGCTCTGCGGGGTGCCATCTCTGAGTTCGAAAAGGCTAAGATCACCGAGAGAATGTGCCGGGGGCGGAGAGAAAAAGCGAGGCAAGGTCGCATTTTGCGTGATTTCCAGATCTATGGTTATGATTTTGATAAAGCATCGGAGCAATTGGTGATTAATCCCGCAGAAGGAGCGGTTGTGCGTGACATTTATTCTTGGTTTCTGGAGCCTCCCCCTGGGATGGAGGGGATCTCCGCTATCGCTCGTGCTTTGACCGTTCAGGGTGTCCCTACGAAGCGAGGGGCACGTCTTTGGCACAGGCAAGTCGTGAGACAGATTCTAAGCAATCGAACCTATATTGGGGAATTCTATCAAAACAGATGGGATACGACACAAAGACCCGTTCGTCCCAGACCGAAGGAGGAATGGATCTATATTCCTTGTCCAGCCATCATTGAGCGGGAAGTGTTCGACCAGGTTCAGCAGGCACTGGCATCCCTGTCATTGAATTCGAGATCTTAATGCACCTGCGTACAACAAAACGGACTCGTCAAGAGATAAAACTCTATGATCCAATCGGTGCCGATCGGGAAGGTAATGAGATTAGCCTCATGGACATTCTAAGTTCCGATGAAGATGAAGTGTTAGACGAAGTGGTTTTGAACATAGATCGAGATCTTTTGGCGGAGTGCTTTGACTGTCTCTCTAGACGGGAACGCACTGTGCTGGAACTACGTTTTGGCTTAGGACAGCAGGAACGATTGACCCAAAGACAAATTGGACGGCAGCTCGGCATCTCCCGCTCCTACGTCTCTCGCATCGAAAAACGTGCGCTGGGAAAATTACTGCATGAGATGGGTTCATAATGGCGCCCCTTAGTGGGCGCTTTTTGCGCGACGGGCAGTCGCGACCGCTGTGCAGAGACACAGCAAATTGCTTTTAAGGATAGCGGTCACGTTACGGTAGTAAAAACGGGCTAAGAATCCAGAAGGCAAAACACACGGAGGTGAAAG
>JAAYOK010000162.1 GCA_012520355.1 Bacillota bacterium
CCCCTCCATCATTGGATTTCCAATTTAGACTCCTTCGGGAATCACCGTTAGTAAGATCTGACCCCCATAAACCTGAGCTGGGTTTTCCCAATAGGCGGTCAGCTGAAAATCAAAGACAACTTCCATTGTCCCCGGTGGCCCACCCCGCACTTGCACTCGCTCCAGGGAAATGGACTCCCAGTCATCTTCCTCACTGCGATCTGTCAAGCGCCATCTTAGCTGCGAGATATGAATGGTACCACCCCTCGCTCCAATGAGATACTCTTCTGGCGCTGAAACAAACAAAGTATAAGGAACATTTCCTGAGATTGTTGCCGTCACTGCCCGTTTCCTTGTGGCAACAACGCCAACCTTCGTCAAATGGGCATCGCCTAACAGATAGTCAAAGTCCACTTCATTGAAGACCAGCTCTGTTGCATCAAGTTTCATCATGATCATCTGGGGTATCTTCACCGTAACGGGGATCTCTGCCCGATCACTAGCGAAAACTAGGCCGCTACCAGCTACGAGCAAAGAAACGATCAAGATGGCCGCGATCACAGTCCTCATCTGCCTTTTCCACCTCCTCTTTGCCTATACTATTCCCCAAATGTTTCCTGCTATTCACGATTTTACAAGTGGACAAAAAAGACAGCCTCCGATTTCTAAGCGAAATCAGGCTGCCTTATGGAGCTGACGTATGCTTTTGTCTCTTACGTAGGAAGTTCGACAAAGAGATACCGGTGAAAACGAACTGCATTTAAAACACTACCCAGCACTGAAACGGCAATCACACCCATCATTGCTATGCGGGCAATTGTCCCATTGTAACTACCCGGAAACAAGAAACCTACCACTTTATAAAGCAAAAGAGGAATGTAAAGAGCCAGATAGATTGATGTGCGATCATAGAACCGTTTTACATCTGGGTCTTGGGCCATAAACCTCTTTCTACTCACCAAAAAAAGCACGATCCCACTATGCATGGCAAGCAAGAAGACCACAAACAACCAGCCATTTGCCATTTGAAGCAAAGAGATAAAGGTAAAGGTAATAAGATTCGAGAGTAGGAATAAAGCGTAATTACGCCCCTGCTCGGCCATGCCCGTACCCCTTACTTTCCTGCTTTGCTAGAATCTGATCATAGCCCTTGGGCAAATCAACGTCGGGAAAACCATTGACCAAGTGGCAAGCAACATGGTGATCCTCCTCTACCTCAATTAGGCTTGGAGGAACTGTCTTACAACCCTCCATGGCTTGAGGACAGCGCTGCCAAAAGCGACACCCTAGTGGTGGGTTAATCGGGCTTGGGATATCACCCTGCAAAATGACTTGCTTCCGCTTTTCGTCAAAGGAAGTATCTAAGACTGCTGCCAAGAGGGCCTGGGTATAAGGATGCTTGGGGTTTTTAAAGATGGCATCGCTGTCTCCTGACTCCATCACTTTGCCTAGATACATAACCGCCATTCGGTCACAGAGGTTCTTCACATCGGCCAAGTTGTGGGAAATGAAGACATAGGTCAGCTTCAACTTTTCTTGGATTTCCACCAAGAGATTGAGAATTTGGGCATGGATGCTCACATCCAGGGCTGAGACCGGCTCGTCACAGACCAAGAAGCTCGGATTCAGGCTAATGGCTCGAGCAATCCCGATCCGTTGCCGTTGACCACCGGAAAAGTCCGAAGGGTGACGGTACAAATCCTCAGCAGACAGACCCACCATCTCCAGAAGTTCTACTACCCTGGCCACCATGGCCTCTTCACTATCTTCACCCCGAATCAACATGGGCTCTGAGATAATCTGATAGACATTAAAGCGTGGATTTAAGGACGAATATGGATCCTGGAAAATCATCTGCATCTGGCGCCGGGTTCTCTTAAACTCCTCTCGCGCAAGTGCGTTGAGATCAGCGCCATTAAAGAGCACCTGCCCGCTGGTGGGCTTCACCATGCCAATCATGGCGTTAGCCAGCGTGGTCTTGCCACAACCAGATTCGCCCACAATCCCAAAGGTTTCACCGTGACCAATTGTTAAGGACACATCACTCACGGCTTGAATCACGCCTCGATTGAAGAAGGGCAAACCACCCTTAACGGGAAAGTGGACTGACACATTTTGCATGCTTAGAATTTCACTCATTTGCTGCCCCTCCTACTTTCAAGGGATGAAAACAGCGTACCTCTCGGTCCGGGCCAATTGGCCGCAGGGGAGGCATCTCTTCCCTACATTGTTCCGTAACATGTTCACAGCGCGGATGGAAATAACAGCCACGAGGCTTACGAGCCGGATGGGGTACTGTCCCTGGAATCTGGGTGAACTTCCGTTTTTGATCTGTCAAGCGCGGTACTGCTGCCATCAAGCCAACGGTATAGGGGTGGCGAGGCGAAGTAAAGAGGTCCTTCACAGGCGCCTTTTCCACAATTTTCCCTGCATACATCACATACACCACATCCGCGATACTTGCCACCACACTTAAATCATGGGTGACCAAGAGAAGAGCGGTACCGCAGCCTTGTTGCATACCCCGTAGGGTTTTTAACACCTGGGCCTGAATGGTCACATCCAGGGCAGTGGTGGGCTCATCCGCGATAATCAGTTTGGGCATACAGGCAAAGGCCATGGCCAAGAGAACCCTCTGGCGCATCCCACCGCTGAGCTGATGGGGGAAACTATTGGCCCGAGCCCGGGGTTCAGGCAAACCAATGAGTTCCAGGGCCTTCACCGTCTTTTCCCTGGCTTCCTTCTTCGAATCACCTTGGTGACGCATATACATTTCATCAATCTGATTACCCACCGTCATCACTGGGTTTAGGGATGTCATGGCATCTTGGAAGATCATCGCCATGTCCTTACCGCGAATTTCCTGCATCTGCCGGGGAGTATAATCTTTGATCTCTTGTCCGTTAAACCAAATCGAATCGACCCGAGTGATGGCCGGGGGCGATTCAATCAAACGCATCACCGATTGACTGGTAACCGTCTTACCACAGCCCGATTCTCCCACCAGGGCTACGCACTCCCGGTCACCGATATCGAGATCCACCGATTCAACTGCTCGAATCACGCCGTAATCTGTGGGAAAGACCACTTTAAGGTTCCGTAGCTTAAGCATTTGTTCCATGTGTCTCTCCCCCTCCGGCACTTTCTACCACACCAATTTGCGCATACTCATCCATGGAGTTAAAGACTTCTTCAATATAACGGCTATCTAGACTCTTAAAAATCTTATGGACACTGCTGGTCTGTTTCATACGGGGATTGGCGATCTCTTCCATGACAATTCCCAAACGCATAAAGCTAAAGACAGCAAGGAAGATGCCGAGACCTGGAGCTAAAATCCACCACCAGGCACCAAAGAGCAAAGCGCCACCACCTTGGGCATCCGCGAGCATCTTTCCCCAGCTAATCGCGGTGGGATCCCCAAGTCCTAAAAAGCTTAAGCCAGCTTCTGCCACCATGATTCCCGCACTACTTAGGGCCGTACTCATAATCAGCAAATGACTTGTGCCAGGCAAGATATGACGGATCATGACATGCCAGCGGCTCGCACCAGCCAGTTCTGCCGCCTTGACATAGTTACTGTTCTTCAAGACTAAGACTAAGGAGCGAATCGTCCGGGCCAAACCGGTCCAGCCTAAGGCTACGAAAATGAGGATAATGATCCAAAAGTCGCGGCCCAAGACATTGGTTAAGACAATTACTAAGGGCAAAGTTGGGATGACCAGCATAATGTCGACAATCCGCATGATTAGACTATCCACAAAGCCCCCTAGGTAGCCTGCTGCCACTCCCAGAATGGAGCCTACAAAGGCGATACAAACTCCCGAGGTCACACCGACAATCAAAGACACCCTGGTCCCATAAACTAGCATACTAAAAATGTCCTGCCCCGTACTAATGCTCGTGCCTAAAAGATGCTGCCAGCTCGGTGGCAGACCTTTAGCCGCACGCTGGGAGACATCATAGGGATCATAAGGAGCAATCCAAGGTGCAAACACCGCCACCATAACCAAGAAGCTGACCATGATCAGACCAATTTTTCCTTGTTTATGACTCCAAATACGTTTGATAAAGGTACCAAACCCTCGCATCCTTTTCATCGTTTATCACCTACCGTCACCCTAGGATCAAGCAGTACATAAACCAAGTCGGTAACAAGAATGGCGAAGATGGTAAAGCCCGAAAGCAAAATCATAATTCCCATCATGAGCGGATAGTCATTGGAGTTATTGGCCTCCAAGAACAAAGTCCCCATTCCGTTCCAGTTAAAGACCTGCTCAATGACGACCTGGCCGCCAATGAGACCGCTGATGCTCATGCCCAGTGAAGTTACAATCGGAAGCATGGAGTTACGTAAGATATGCTTATAGCGAATGGTCCCTTGTTTGAGCCCCTTAGCCCGAGCCGTGAGGACAAAGTCTTCGTTGGTAACGGCAATCACCGCATTCCGTGTTCCCTGGGCGTAACTAATTACGCTACCAACAACCATACTAAGAACCGGTAATGCCGCATTCTGGGCCACCCTGCGGATACTCTCCAAGGTCCAGGAGAAGCTTGTCACCATATTGGGATCCGTATAAGCGGGGAAAATCTCCAGCTCAAATCCTAGGTAAAAGGAGAGGATCAGAGCAATGAAAAACGAAGGCAAGGCGATCATGATGGTTGAGGCATTAAGTAGCATAGTATCTTGCCAGCGGCCCCGCTTGACCGCCGCCACCACGCCGAACAAGACCCCAATGATCAGCCCAATCACCATGGTACTCACAGAGAGGACCAAGGTCCAGGGGAGCCGCTCTAAGATTAAGCTACTCACCGAGGGAGAACCAGGGCGAAAGGAGGTTCCCAAGTCGCCACGGGATAGGCCCTCTAGATAGTTTAGATATTGCTGCCAGGTGGAAACATGGAAGCCGTATTGCTGTCTGGTAACCTGCTTGATGATTTCATACTCAATCTGACTCATGTTCCCCTGGGGTGGATAATAACGTTCCGCCGGGTCATCCACACCGATGCGGGGAATGAAGAAATTCAACGTAATCACGATCGCGAATACAAAGATCGAGTATAAGATCCGTTTGATGACATAGGAATATTTCACTTGATCACCTACCCCTCTCGGTCTTCCGCAAGTTCTGTAGCGAAGCGCTATTAAACACTGTCGATCCATCTACCACTTGGTAACCCTCGAAGCGATCGGTACGGGCCACTGAAATGACATTGGGCGTGTAAAGGGGTACCTTGTAATACTCTTTTGCAATCATGGGTTGGATCTCTTTAATTAAGTCATACTTGGTGTTGAGGTTTAAGGTAAAGCGCATTTCGTGAATGGCTTCGTTTAACTCTTCGTTGACCAAACGTCCATAGTTCGACGTACGTCCCAAGGTGGAAAAATGAGCTGGGTACATAATGTCGATATTGGAAAGGGAGAACGTGACGCCGTGGAGGGTCATGTCGAAACGACTGGTATAAAGATAGGTCGATTCAGGCTGGGCTCCCTTAGCAGCATACTGCACCTCGATACCAATTTTTTGGAACTGAATCTGTAAATAGGAGATCAAGTCTTGCTCTCCGGGGCTACCCAAAATCTGAAAGGTCACCCGTTTGCCATCCAAAAGCCTATAACCTGCGCTATCCCGCTCAGGCATCATTTGATCTAAGATGGCGTTAGCTTCAGCAAGCCTTTTTTCTGCATCTGTGGGCAGAGTATCGGCCAAAGGATTGTAAAAGTCCACCAAGGAAGCTTTCATTAAGCCGGCACTTTCTTTGCGACCGGCTCCATCCAGCACTTTGTCCACCAGTTCTTCTTGATCAATGGCTAAGGCCATGGCTTTGCGAAATTCCTTGTTCGCTAACAAATTTCTGATGGGGTTCTGCTCACTCGCTACAGGGTTGACATTAAAGACTAGGGTTTGAATAAACTCCCCTGGCGCGTTGGAAACGAAGATATCTTCTTCATTTGCAAAGAGTCTTAAGTAGTTGGAGCTCACTGTATTACCCAAAAGGTCAATATGTCCCTTGAGCAGGGCATAAATGGCCACATTAATCTCCTGATACAACATAAACTGAATGGTATCAAGCTCAATTAAGGGGCTACCATCTTCCTTGGTCAAATGATAATCCGGTCTTCTATGTAAGACAATCTGCTGACTATTGGACTCTTCAGCATTTAAAACCCAGGGTCCGCTCCCCACCGGGTTACGGTAACGGTAGAGAATCTCCTCATTAGGTGAAGTGCTGTTTAATTGATTCTCAAAGGAAACAACAGGGGCCCAGACATGTTCTGGTAAAATAAGTACTGAGGTAAAGAGGGGCATTAACGAGCCTAAGACCTTGTTCACATGCAAATAAATCACCCGGTCTCGGTCCTCTTCAGCAATTTCATAGCCTTGCTGCGCCGCGCCATGATCATAGGTAAATAGTCCTTTCTGGGTCAACACACCATTGGTATAGGCATGCCTTAGATCACTTGTCCAAGCGAGGGCTCCAGCATGATTCGACAGCGCGTTATTGGTCGCGATATCAAAAGAGAAGTACACATCTTCCACCGTCAAGGGCTCTCCATCGCTCCAGGTGATGTTATCATGAATGATGACCTTAACTGCTAAGTATTGATGCTCCGGTCCGCCATAGGCTTCTTCCAGGCGAGCATAATCAATGGCCCCATCCTCGGTGACAATGGGTATACCATCCTCATCCACATAGTACCATTCCAGTCCAATGGAGGGGAGGAAGGTGCCTGACTCCTCATCATAGGAGAATAAAGAATCATAGAGTAAACCGGCAATGGTAGGCGCGATGCCTTCACGTGAAAGCCAGGGCATATAAGCAGAGGGAAAAGACGTCTGCACAGAACCAATGTAGAGTGTATCTGGATCGGGTCGATGGCTTTGAGTAGCGACTTGACATCCGACCAAGGGAATAATAATAATGCTCACCACAAGCAGGAGCATTAGTCGTTTAACCATAGCATTCACCTCGTCGAACAGCTTTGAGACAGAAAGAAAGTTCTGCCCCAAAGCTGCCTCGTTACTTTGTTAATAAGAAGCTGTAGTTAGTACCACCAATGTCAAATGTCATGTTAAATCCAGTTGGCCAGATCTCTCCTACCCTAACTGTCCCATCACTCGAGCTGAGGGACACCACATAAGCCATGGGACTAGCAGTGATGGTAAAGGCCCCTACTTCGTTCACAAGTTCAGCGAAGTCGCTCTCTGCGTCAACGATCTCTAGGGTGTAAGAACCGTCTGCCTTCATCTGCAAGTTTGCTCGATACGCTTCGCTGACCATGGTACCGCCGCTGAACTCACCCAAGATGTCTTCGGCATAGAAGACCCAGTCTAAACCATGAAACGTGGCCTCCAAGACATAACCGGCCTTACTACCAGAAACAGCAGTCGCTTGATTGTCCTTGCTAAAGGAAATGGTTCCTCCGGTGACTTCAAAGCTACCGGTTTCG
>JAAYOK010000163.1 GCA_012520355.1 Bacillota bacterium
ACCCAAGGATCCCTTTTCGATATACTTAGCCATACCTACAGAGGTGAGGAAGTTGACTAAGGCGTAAACTAAGGCTACATCGACAAAAAACAGTTGCCGTGTTGCTAGGGCAACAAAGACTAGAACCGTGACAGCCTTCGTGCCGATTAAGTTTATAGCAGCCACTCGATCAGGCACTGAAGGTCCTACAACCGCGCGCCCTAGACAAACGAACATAAGAACGATCAGAGTGTATGCTCCTGCATGCAGCACAGTTTCGATCATGACTCGTCCTCCAAACGTCTCAGTTTTTCTGCAATACTCCACTTCAGAACCCCATCGGCCGACGCCTTGTCCAATAAATGCACAGTAAAACAATCACCATCGATGTCCAGAACCATAGTGCCTGGAGTCAGGGTTATGAAGTTGGCTAACAGCACCCGGAGCCACTTGTGCTTCAACGTAGGACAATAGATTACCACTGCCTGCCGGCATTCGATCTTGCGGCTGAGGACAAATTTTAAAACGTCAATATTTGCCTTAACGACCTCCACAAGCAAAATTCCCAGGAGTTGAATCATGATCCAGGTTCGCCGTAACGTAAACCGCGGCAAGTCACTCTTCCCCCAAAAGAGGTCGCTATTGAGCATGATCACAACAGCAGAACAGATTGCCCCGACCAAGAGGCTGTCCCACTGAAATCCTTCGCTGATTACGATCCAGAAAGCAAAAAGAGCCAGAAAAACCCTTAGTTTCGTCGCCATGTAAATGCTCCAATCAACATCATGTGTAACCACACTATATCAGCCTACAGCCGATTTGTAAAGATTTTCGCTGAACCTAGTAAAGAACGACTGTGACAAGAGAAAAAGACCTGCAGGCCATAAACCTGCAGGGAAGAAGAAAGTCGGCATCACTTAAAGATCGACCAAATCAAAGCGTTTTGCTGAGATCCTGTAAGCAATTACATTACCGATACAATACACAAGCAAACCTATAAGCAAAATGGGAAGCTGGCGAAGCATCATGGCATGTTCAACACTGTCGAGCCAGGCAAGTTGGCTAAAGTGTACGGCAATTTCCATCGCCAAGACTCCAAGCGTGGCTGGAATCATTGCCCATAGAAAAGACCAACCAGCTTTGTAGCCACTCTTGAAAAAGTGGGTCAGGAAGATGACGTTGAAAATCGTATAGATCATCAGGCCAAAGCCGTAATAGGCCACATTCGCCTCAATGCCAGCGGGGTTTCCCCCTGGGAGCAGACGCAAACGAAGAAAGGCAAAAGGTAGGGAAATTACAAGCTGGACAACCTGGCTTAAGACAACCAAGGCGAACTTGGATTTCACAATATCTCGTTTCTTCACGGGAAGTAAGGCAGTATAATAGATGTCATTGGTCTCTCTTCCGTAGGTGAAAGTGATGAAAGGTCCTAGGCAACCAAACAAAAAGACCATACCATAAGGATAAGCAGGAACAAGCACTAAGGCACCTAAAAGAGTGAACACAAACAGATTGGGATGGGCCGCCAGCCGTAACTCTTTGTATAACAGGTTAAATATCATAGCTCCTCCTTTCCATTCGGATCATGATGTCCTCTAGAGCAAGCGGACCCGTTTCGCCACTTGTTCTCAAATGCTTAAAAGAATTTATAAATGTGGTTTTATCCGCGCTTTTCACCAGTTGACCATCTTTAATATAGGTAATGTCATCGGCGCATTTCTCCAAGTCTGATGTTATATGTGTGGAATACAGAATGCTCCGTTCACCGTCTTTCACTATTTCACGAAACAATCCAAGTAAATCGTCTCGAGAGACGGGATCAAGCCCACTGGTAGGTTCGTCAAGAATCAGTAACTTGGCCTTGTGGGATAGGGCCAGAGACAACATGTACTTGACCTTCATGCCTGAAGACAATTCCTTCACCCTTTTCGATGGAACCAGCTCAAACATGGTCAGATACTTTTGATAGGCCGTTTCATCCCAGTTCGGATAAAAGCGTCTTGTGACCTCGGTAATGCTTGAAAGCCGCTTGTGATTGTAAAAGTCAATTCCTCCAAAGACTACACCAATCTCCTGTTTGCAGCTCTGTTCGTCTTTCTGAAAGTCACGACCAAACATAGTAATTTCTCCTGCCTCGGGTTTCACCATGTTTAAAATAGATTTCAAGGTGGTCGTCTTTCCCGCACCATTCTTACCAATTAAGCCCATGATTCTCCCCTGTTCTAAGGAGAAACTGACATCTTGGAGATGAAAGTTTGGATATCTCTTGCTTAGAGTTTTGACCGATAAAGACATCATTGACCCTCACCCTTCCCAAATAGGGTATCAACGGCTTGCCCCGTCATGCGCAAAAAAGACTGACTATCCACTAAAGCCATTCCTGGCGATGCAGGATTGGTATCCCCCAGTACGACCAATGTATCACCTGGTTCCAGTTGGAAGGTATCTCGGGCCTTTTTTGGCAGTACAACTTGCCCTCGCTCCCCCAATGTGACGATGCCAAAGAGATGTTTGTCCTTAGGTGGAATCGGCATTCCCCTCTCTTCTGGATCGTAGCGAACTAAGTCATTCAATGATACTCCGTAGAGGTCTGCCAAGGATTCACAGTTAAGAATATCAGGCAGTGTATCACCGCTCTCCCATTTTGCCACGGCCTGACGGGTAACACCAATTCGCTCCGCGACTTCTTCCTGTGTTAGACGGTTCCGATTACGTAGAAAGCGTAGGTTTGAGGCAATATTTTTCTTCGGACTATTCATATTTTTCATACCTCCTGCTTTTATATTATCCCAGACGTTATCGGATTTGAACCAACAGTAGCAAACATTTTATGTTATTTTTAGTTGACACGATAAAAAATCCACACAAAAGAGTGTGGATTAAGAGAAAAACCCCACGCAACTGCGTAGGGCTTCAAAGATAATCTTGGCGACGAGTTACTCTCCCACCACGAGATGTGGCAGTACCATCAC
>JAAYOK010000164.1 GCA_012520355.1 Bacillota bacterium
TCCTGGCAACACAATGGATCAAAGTACTTTGATACGTTCAGTTGAGGAACTTAAAACCTTGTATAATCTTGACAAGATTACAGTGGTTGCCGACCGGGGATTCAATAGCGGTGCCAATCTTGAGCACCTTTGTAGCGGTGGGCACGACTTTGTCATCAGCTACACACTGAAGCGTTCTGCGGCGTCGTTTAAAGAGCTTGTCTGGGATGAGGGTGGGTGGACAACTCATGTGGATCCCGACACAGGAGAGCTTCTATCTCGCTCCAAGATTGTGGAGCAAACATTGGAAGTAAAGGTTCCAATAGCCAAGGGTGACGTAAGTGCTGAAACGAAGAAAAGGAGAGGAAGATCCAGGAAGTACAGCATGGAGGAAATTCCGGTGAAGATCCACCTAACATGGTCGGGATTAAAAAGGTCGATGATCACTTGGCCAAACGCACAAGCAACTGCTCTATCTTAAAAGTACCTTTCGAAGTAATTGGGTTTTTTCTCTTCATTTGCTAAAATGAAGCTACTTGGTATAGCATTATAGAATGTTGGGTCGTTCCACAGCCGTTCGCCAATGTCCTACCCAAGCCGATTTACAACCTATCGGGTTCAAGGCGCAAAGCATCAGCGTTCTAGACGGAAAGGACGGCTCAGATGAGATGGTACCCAGTATTGCCTTTGATAAAACGGACTAGGCCCAAGCACTGTTCCCCAAAGAAGTGTGGTTCGTTAGATCCTGAATAAGCTAAACCCAAAGGGGAGGAATTGAAATGAAACACAAGCTTATCATTGTGGACGGACCTTCCACAGTGGGCAAATCGTCCATCTCGAAAAACGTGTACCGCCAGATTGCTCGGGAAAACAAAGCCTTGTGGCTCCACGAAGAATGCCAGGACCACCCAATAAGGAAAGGCGAATTCTCAGCCGGGGATATCCGCTCTACTGAAGGAATGGAGCGAAATCGCTTGCAGATGCTCAGCAAGTGGCGGCTTTTCTCCTCTAAGCTTTAAGAGAACAACGCTATTTGTGTGTTGGAGGGTTGTTTTCTGCATGCCCTAGATAGATATATTTTGCAGAGCATCTGGGAAGAAAAAGATATGATGGCTTTTTTTGGGGAAATAGTAGAACTACTCCAGCCGCTTCAGCCGCTCGTTGTGTTTTTACACCGCCCGAATCTCAGGTTAAGCTACGAAAAGGCCTTTCAAGCCAGCGGGGAACGCTGGCGCAGTATCACTATGCGCGAACCTGAGCCCTACGGTTACTTCGCCTTACACAGCTATTCCGGGGATGAAAGCATTTTCGGTAGCCTGCTTTATGAACAAGAGAGCATGGCCAAGGTCTTTGACAGCCTGTCCGTAGCCAAGCTGAAAATTGACACCACAGATGAGCTCTGGGGGCACTACGCCCGTCAAATCACGGAGGCGGCGGGTTATGTATATGCCTCTGAAACCGGCACGCAGACCGAGTTAAGCAAGTATTGCGGAAAGTACCAAATAGAGGGGGGTGAGGCCATATGGACTATTCGCTATGACGAGAAGTCCCAGCCCCTTTACTCTTCCTTATTCTGGCCTTACATGCCCATGGAGTATAGCGGTAACGATACGCTTGAGTTCGTCTCGTTCCCGATTTCGCTTAAGTTCATAGCGGCGGAAGACCCTCTGACATTCACGGTGCAAGGCAATTACGATTGGAAGTACAATGGGCGCACGTTCAAAAGGCTGACTAGCGGTGAACTGTAGCCTTCAGACTAAATGACATGGGAAATCTATCTCTGTTAAACTCATAGTTATACAGGCCGTTGTCCTGGCGAGTCATTCTCCCTGCATCAACCGGAACCACGGTCACTACCAAGCCTCTGCAAAAAGCAATTCAAAATGCGTTCATGGCTGCTCCGTAGAGGGTTCGGGCTATCACAAGCCCTTTTTTACTTCGCATGAATGGTGTTGCAAGTTAGTCCGGAGATCCGTTGATAATATCGCACCTTTTGCGTATAATAATAGTGTGCGATACTTGGAAGGGAGTGTTAGAAGTGCGTGTAACTGCTACCGAACTTAAGATGAATATGGGTAAGTATATCCATCTTGCTGCAGATAAAGATATTATTATTACGCGAAACGGCAAAGATGTTGCTTTGTTGACTAA
>JAAYOK010000009.1 GCA_012520355.1 Bacillota bacterium
CGACATACCATTTTCTTTCTACCTCGTGTGGTTTTGCTGTGTAGGTTTTCATTTCGGGATTTCCCCCCTTTATCTGCAACAAGTATCATGCACGTTTCACGACGTGAAACTTCTAGACAAATGCAAAGCATCCGTCTATACCCTGTTATCCACAGGAAGCCTCAACTTGGTCACGAACGGGGCTGTGTCGCTACCGTAAGGCTAAAAAGAAAAATTACCAACTCTTATTCTACCGCACCCACGGGTGCGTGTCAAGAATAATTTACCCTCTCCAAAAAGAGGCCTTGGGGTGCAATAGTAGCGCTAGCAAGGCGTCTATCACGACTTTCAAGGATGGATTCTACCTCTCGAAGACTACGTCTACCTAGGCCCACATCCACCATGGTACCAACCAAGTTGCGCACCATATTGTACAAGAAACCATCGGCCGTAAAGCGAATGGTCTTTAAGACATGTTCTGCGTCCACCTGTACGTCATACATGGTCCTGACCGTGGTCTTAACACTACTGCCACTAGCTGCAAAAGCAGCAAAATCTTGCTTGCCAAGGAAGAGTTTTCCACACTCAGACATACGCTCCCAGTCAAGGCTTTCTTTGCTCCAATAAGCGTAACGCTGGTAGAAAACATTGGGAAAGGGACCCTCGTAAATCTGATAACGATAGGTCTTGTCCTTCGCACTAATTCTGGCGTGGAATTGGTTCGACTCCATTCTGCTTTCAACCACCCGAATATCCCGGGGTAAAAGCGAGTTGAGAGCGTAGGGAAGACGATCTACAGGGACAGTGAGCTGATCATCCCTAAAACTCACTGTTTGGCCCTCACTGTGCACTCCAGCGTCGGTTCTACCGGCCCCAGCAATGCGAATGAAATTTGGTCCCAGTTTCTGTAAGGCGGTCTCAAGCTCCCCTTGAATTGTAGGCTGCCCGGGCTGAACCTGAAAGCCCGCATAATCGGTACCATCATACTGCACAATCAAGCAATAGGTCTTCATCTTTGACTCCTTAGAATAAAGCTCCTACCACAAGGGCAAAGGACAGCACAAGACCCATGGCCACGGCATCCACCCTCTGGAACTTGAGCTCCTTCAACTTCGTACGCCCCTCTCCCCCTCGATAGCCCCGGGCTTCCATGGCAATGGCCAAATCATCGGCCCGGCGAAAGGCATTCACAAAGAGGGGTACCAATAAGGGTAACAAGCTCTTGGCTCGTTGCGTAAGCCCACCACTTTGGAAATCCGCACCCCGAGCCATCTGCGCCTTCATAATCTTCTCCGTCTCTTCTAGTAAGGTGGGAATAAAACGCAGAGCGATGGTCATCATCATGGCTAGTTCATGGGCAGGAATTCCAATTTTCTTCCCAGGACGCAACAGAGTCTCGATACCATCGGTGAGTTGCATGGGGGATGTTGTGAGGGTCAACATAGAAGTTCCAATGATGAGCAAGAGTAAACGAGTGCCCATCATCAACCCGCGAATCAGTCCTTCCCATGTCACCTTCAGGAACCAGAGTTGGAAGATGACTCGCCCCTCTGTCATAAAAAGATGCAAGGTCAGGGTGAAGGCCAAGATGACCAAGAGGGGCCTAACTCCCCTTAGAACAAATCGAACCGGGATTTTGGATGTCCGAACCACAAGGGCAATCCCTAAGGCTACAAGCCCATAACCAACGAAGCCCCTGACCACAAATAACAGCACAATTAAGACGATAGCAGATACGATCTTGGTACGAGGGTCCAGACGGTGGATCAAGGAATCACCAGGGATGTGTTGACCAATCGTCACACTTCGTAGCATTCTCACTTGTCACACCCCCTACCCAACACTCGAATGATCTCAGCTTCCGCGTCGGCCACTGTTAGAATATCCGTCTTGACGTCTAAACCATGGGCCTTCAGCTCGTACATGAGATCTGTAATCTCTGGCACACCAAGCCCCATTTCTTTCAGCCTCTGGGCTTGTCCAAAGACCTTTAGGGGCGTCCCATCCAAGGCAATCCGTCCTTGCTCCATCACGATCAAACGACTGGCGAAGCGTGCTATATCTTCCATGCTATGAGTGACCAAGACCACAGTGATATCTCCTTGGTCATGGAGTGCTTTGATTTCCGCAAGGATTTCTTCCCGCCCCGCAGGATCCAAACCTGCAGTAGGCTCATCTAACACCAAGACAGAAGGACGCATGGCAAGTACTCCAGCAATGGCTACTCTACGTTTTTGACCACCACTTAGTTCAAAGGGCGATTGATCTTTGAGAGCCTCGTAGTCCAAACCAACATAGGCCAGAGCTTCCTTCACCCGCAAAGTAACCTCTTCCTCTGGCAGACCACCATTGCGTGGCCCAAAACCCACATCTTCAAGAACTGTTTCGCCAAAGAGTTGGTGTTCAGGATATTGAAAGACCATACCTACCTTTTGGCGAATCAAACGAAGCTGGGTGTCTTTTAGGGTTAGGTCCACCCCATCCACATACACCTTGCCAGAGTCTGGTTTCAAAAGACCATTGAAGTGCTGAATTAGGGTGGATTTGCCGGAACCAGTCGGACCGATCAAACCGATGAACTCACCATCTTCAATCTGCAAACTCACGTCACGCAAGGCCGCTTGGCTCATGGGTGTGTTCTGCAAGTAGCTAAACGAAACATTTTCTAGTCGGATGGACATAAGAGCATCACCATTTCATTTACAGTCAGTGTTCCTTGGGGAATGTTATACCCTCGTTTCCTCAGACGCTCCGCCAAGTCTGTCACTTGGGGAACATCCAAATGCAGACTTCGCAACAACTCGACTTGGCTAAAGACGTCCCGGGGAGTCCCCTCCAAGACAATATGCCCCTGATCCATCACAATCACCCGATCAGCACCGATCACTTCATCCATATGATGAGTAATGTGCAGGACTGTAATTCCCTTTTCCTTGTTTAAGCTGTGGATCGTACTCATGACTTCAGCGCGTCCGTTAGGGTCTAACATGGCCGTTGGCTCATCTAGCACGATACACTTCGGCAACATGCTGATTACACCTGCAATGGCCACCCTTTGCTTTTGACCACCAGAGAGTTGATGGGGTGAGTGAAGACGATACGAGAGCATGCCAACTGCTTCTAAGGCAGTTACCACTCTCCGCTGAATCTCCTCCGATGGAACACCTAGGTTCTCAGGCCCAAAGGCCACATCCTCTTCCACAGTGGTAGCCACCAGCTGGTTGTCGGGATTCTGGAAGACCATGCCTACCTTCTGCCTGATCTCCCAGACCTTTTCCTGATCCTTAGTGTCCAATCCTGCAACAATGACTTGACCCGAAGTGGGAGTAAGAAGGGCATTCACGTGTTTGGCCAAAGTGGATTTCCCCGAACCATTATGGCCTAGAACGGCAACAAACTCACCCTCAAAGACGTCTAGGTTCACGTCTTTAAGCGCGGCTAAACCTTCTTCCCCATGTGTTTTGGCATAGATGTAATTCACGTCTGTAAAGCGAATCAAAGCTTCTCTCATCACTACACCTCAAGTCTTCAAAAAACAAAACGCAGAGGAGTCTCCTCTGCGACCTTGTTTGTATCTCCTACACCCATTCAACGATCGCCATCGGCGCCGCATCACCGCGACGAACACCGGTTTTGATAATCCTGGTGTAACCTCCATTGCGCTCAGCCATTTTCGGAGCTATGTCGTCGAACAGTTTTTGAACGGCAGCGGGATCCAGTAAGAACTGGGCGGCTTGTCGCCGGGCGGCCAGATCTCCTCGTTTACCCAAGGTGACCATTTTATCTGCTAAAGGCTTAATGCTCTTAGCTTTCATTTCTGTAGTTTCTACCCGGCCATTTAATACTAGGGAAGTCACTTGTCCCCGAAGTAACATCTTCCGATGACCAGATGTCCTACCTAACTTTCTGAGTCTCATCTTGCTCACCTACCTCATTCATCAGATTTGCGCAAGGAAAGCCCTAGATCGCCAAGCTTTTCTTTGATTTCCTGCAGAGACTTCTTTCCTAAGTTGCGAACTTTCATCATGTCTTCTTCTGTCTTACGAACCAGCTCATCAACGGAGTTGATTCCAGCCCGTTTTAGACAATTGTAGGAACGCACGGAAAGATCCAATTCCTCAACAGTCATCTCCATTAGGCGGTCAATACTTTCTTCTTCTTTTTCCACCATTATTTCCACGCTGCCCACACTCTCCGTGAGATCGGTAAACAGCTTGATATGCTCCATCAGGATCTTGGCTGCTAAGCTTACGGCGCTATCTGGGGCAATGGTACGATTGGTCCAAACCTCGAGAACGAGTCTGTCATAGTCTGTAATCTGCCCAACCCTGGTGTCTTCGACATGATAAATTGCCTTAGAAACAGGGGTAAAGATGGAATCGACCGGAATCAAGCCAATGGGATGATCTGGGCTTTTGTTGCCCTCGGCACTCACGTAACCGCGTCCTTTGGCAACAGTGATGTCCATGTTGAGCTTGCCTCCCTTTTGCAAGGTAGCAATCACCAAGTCGGGATTCAAAATCTCAACAGATGGGTCAGGGATAATATCCCCGGCTAGCAGCGGTCCTTCTTTATCGGCTTCCACCCGAATGGTTACGGGCTCGTCGGTATGAAGCTTAACGAGCAGCTTCTTGAGGTTCAACACGATATCGACAGTGTCTTCCACAACACCATCAATCGTAGAAAACTCGTGTAAAACTCCCTCGATATGAACCGAAGTGACAGCGGTGCCTGGTAACGATGACAGCAGGATTCTGCGTAAGGCATTACCTAGGGTAATACCATAGCCTCGTTCCAACGGTTCCACAACGAACTTGCCGTAGCTTTCCGTCAGTTCAATTTGGTCAATCCTTGGTTTTTCTATTTCAATCATAGTTCTTGCACCCTCCTTTGCGAACGCATGGGCCGAACTAATTATACTCTGCGTCGTTTCGGTGGACGACAACCGTTGTAAGGTATTGGAGTCACGTCTTTGATAGTGGTCACGTCAATACCTGCAGCTTGGAGAGAACGAATAGCAGCTTCTCTGCCTGCGCCAGGTCCTTTTACTAATACGCTAACTTCTCTCACACCATGATCCATAGCTGCCGCAGCTGCTTGTTCAGCCGCCATGCCTGCTGCAAATGGGGTGCCTTTACGGGAACCTTTAAAACCCATGTTACCAGAGCTTGCCCAGGAAATTACATTTCCTTGAGGATCGCTAATTGTGACAATGGTGTTATTAAATGTAGAGCGAATGTGCGCTACACCAACTGGAATATTCTTGCGCGCCTTACGCCGTTGGCGTTGGCCGCCCTTACCTCGTGGTCTTGCCATTGAGTTTTCCTCCTTTCAATACGACCTATCTCTTCTTACCAGCAACTCGCTTGGGACCCTTACGCGTTCTAGCGTTGGTCTTCGTCCGTTGCCCGCGAACAGGAAGGCCGCGGCGGTGACGTATACCACGGTAGCAACCGATGTCCCGCAATCTCTTGATGTTCATGTTAACTTCCCGGCGTAGGTCACCCTCAACCAGGAATTGCTTCTCAATGATCTCGCGGATTTGGTTGGCTTGGTCCTCAGTTAAATCGCGCACTCGCGTATCAGGACTGATTCCGCAGATCTCAATGATTTTCTCAGACGTGCTCCGGCCGATCCCAAAAATGTAGGTCAAGCCGACTACAACTCGCTTATCGCGAGGCAAATCTACACCTGCAATACGTGCCATCTATCTAGACACCTCCTCTATACTATCCTTGCTTCTGCTTATGCCTTGGATTCTCGCAAATTACCATGACACGACCTTTGCGCCTGATAATCTTGCACTTTTCACAAATCGGCTTCACGGAAGGTCTCACCTTCATCGCTTTGTGCCCCCTTTA
>JAAYOK010000165.1 GCA_012520355.1 Bacillota bacterium
AGGCCGCGGGGTTAATGTCAAACTTGAGAAGTTCTCCGGCAATCATCAACACTTCACTTGTGGTATTGGCGTGACGGAACGACCCTGTGTCACCCAGAATGCCACCGTAAAGAGCGGTAGCAATGGCCGCATTAAAGGTAATGTCAAGCTGTTTCAGAAGACGATATATGATAACCGCTGTGGCTGCCTCAGTGGGATTAACGTAGACAATGTCTCCCAAGCCACGGCCGCGCTGGTGATGGTCAATGTTCACAAGGCGCTTTGCGCTCTTAACTCCCTCACTAATGCTTCCCGTTCGATCAGGCTCGCAGTCCACAACGATGACGCAGCTATCTCCTGCACTGAATCCTTGAGGGATGTGTTCAATTTCAACCAAACCAGGCCAACTCAGATCCTTTGGTACAGGATCTGCACTGACCACGCGGCAGGTTTTTCCCAGCTGTTTTAAGCCGAAAAACAGTCCTAACATAGACCCTAGGCAATCAGGATCGGGATTTTCATGGCCTACTATAATGAAGTCGTCCTCCTGAGCTAGATACTCAGCAACCTCTACCAGACTATTCATTTCCTTCATGCTGATCCCCATCTTCCTTGGCTGTGTGGAGACTCCGGAACAGAGCATCCATTTTAGCACCCCGCTCTAAGGAAGGGTCGAATTGGAAGATAATCTCTGGAGTATGCCTCACCCGCAGGCGCTTAGCAAGCTCTGTACGAACAAAACCCCGAGCCCGGTTCAAACCTTCTAGGGTTTGTTGCCGTTCGTCCTCGCTACCAAGCTGGCTATAATACACCTTGGCCCAGGACAAGTCTCTGGAGACGTTTACATCTGTGATACTGATCATGCCAAGGCGCGGATCCTTCATGTCTTTGGCAATAATGCTACTTAATTCTCGCTTGATCTCCTCCGCGAGCCGTCCGAGTCTATCGGCCATTCTCTATCACCTTCCTAGAGGCTTCGTTCCACCTTGACCATAACGAAGGCTTCAATTACGTCACCGTCTTTAATATCATTGAACTTTTCTATACCAATTCCACATTCGTAGCCATGGGTTACTTCTCTCACATCATCCTTAAACCGCTTCAAGGACGAGATCTTCCCTTCATGGATAATTACATTATCCCGGAGCACGCGCACCTCGGCGGATCGGGCGATCTTACCATCAAGTACATAGCTACCGGCAATGACTCCACCAGGAATCTTAAAGGTTTGACGAACTTGGGCCCGACCTAGCACTTGTTCCTTGAACTCTGGATCAAGTAAACCTGCCATGGCTGCTTTGACTTCATCGAGGAGGTTATAGATAATTCGGTAAACACGAATATCTACTCCATCCCGCTCCGCGGCTTTGCGAGCGTTAGGCTCTGGGCGGACGTTAAAGCCTATAATGACCGCATCGGATGCCGTAGCTAAAAGGACGTCTGACTCGGAGATAGCACCTACACCCTGGTGAATGACTTTCACACGGACTTCGTCGGTAGAAAGCTTCTCCAAGGATGACCGCACTGCTTCTGCAGAGCCTTGTACGTCAGCTTTAATCACTAGATTGAGCTCTTTCACTTCACCTTCTTGGATGCGCTGGAAGAGATCGTCTAAGGTGACGCGGCTAAAGCGGTTCAAGTCCCGATCACGTTGCTTTTCTTGTTGAATCGAAGCGACCTGGCGCGCTGTCTGCTCATCTTTTACGACAACGAAGATATCACCGGCTGCTGGTACTTCATCGATACCCAGAACTTCAACAGGCATGGACGGACCGGCTTCTTTAATGTTCTCTCCCCGATCATTAATCAGAGCACGTACCTTACCACAGACATTCCCCACTGCAAAGGCGTCACCAATTCTCAACGTACCTGTGGAAATCAAGACAGTGGCCACTGGGCCCCGGCCCTTATCGAGTTTTGCGTCGATGACGGTTCCTCGGGCTGGGCAACTTGGATTTGCCTTTAGATCCTCGACTTCAGCGACCAGGAGGATCATCTCTAGAAGCTCATCAATACCCTCATCATGGAGTGCAGAGACATTAACAGCAATAGTATCCCCACCCCACTCCTCAACAACAAGCCCGTGTTCTGTCAATTCTTGTTTGACACGGTCCGGATTGGCAGCGTGGAGATCCGTCTTATTGATCGCGACAATAATCGGCACTCCAGCCGCTTTGGCATGATTCAGCGCTTCTACTGTCTGGGGCATGACCCCATCGTTGGCGGCTACGACCAAGACTGCAACGTCAGTCGCTTTCGCCCCTCGGGCACGAATCGCGGTGAAGGCCTCATGACCTGGTGTATCTAAAAATGTTATGGGCTTGCCATTATACTCAATTTGATAGGCCCCAATGTGTTGTGTAATACCGCCTGCTTCGGTCGCGGTAACTTTCGTTTTACGAATGGAGTCCAAAAGCGTTGTCTTACCATGGTCAACGTGACCCATAATCGTAACAACGGGGGGTCTTGGTTCCTGCAGAGCTGGATCTTCGCAGACAGCTGCAAAAATCTCTTCTGCCAGATCTTGTTCAGGCGCAACTTGGACACCAAATTCCGCTGCAATAATGGCGGCGATATCATAATCAATACTTTGGCTCAATGAGGCCATGACACCAATTTTCATCAATTGCTTGATGACTTCGGTTCCGGCAACCTCGAGCTTTTGCGCCAACTCATTGACAGACACCTGTTCGCCTAGAGTGACCGTTTTCTCCTTCTTCGCAGGAGCCGATGGGGACACAGGCTTGGTTTCAGCCTTGCCTTGGCCACTTTTTTTCTTGTCACGTGGTTTGTTTGTTACATTCTTCTCTGGACGTTCCTCTAGGGTGCGCTTTTTCAGTTTTGTCACCCGCGTTACGTCTTCGTCCTCAGGAACTAACTCTGCTGCTACGTCGGGTGCATAGTGTTCCCGTAGCATATCAGCAATTTCTGGTTCTATTGTGCTCATGTGATTTGATACTTCTGCTCCTAGATCTTGGAGAAAATCCACAACCACTTTGCTCTCTAACTGAAGCTCTTTTGCCAACTCATAGATCCGCATTTTCTTCATAGCATCACTCCTAATTCTTCTACTCCACTGGCTCTTTGATGTGAGCCTGAATCACATCGGCAAAATTACGGTCCAAGACTCCCACAATGGAACGGGAAGATTGGCCTAAAGCTTGGCCGTAGAGATCCTTTTCACCATAGATAACATATCGTACATTGTGATTTTGAGCCAGTGCACTAAACTTGCGGTACGTGTTGGACGAAGCGTCTTGTGAAATCAGGACTAATCGCACTTGGCCCCGTTTCACCGCTCCCACCACCGCTTGTTCTCCCGAAACAACCTTTCCGGCTCGTCTGGCCAAACCAAGATAACTATAAACCTTGTTCATCCAAAACCCTCTTTAGACCAGCAAAGATATCTTCGTTAATTGCTGTTCCCAGCGCTCTCTCAATTTGTCGCGCTTTCACAGCTTTTTGCAGGCACTCTTCGCTTGGACAGATATAAACACCACGTCCAGACCGCTTCCCTGTCAGGTCGAGCTCCACCTGACCTTCAGGGTCTCGAACCACCCTGATCAGGTCGCGTTTGGGCATTGACGAACGGCACCCCACGCAAGTGCGCATGGGAACATGCTTTTTACGCATCGATAACCACCTATTTCTTATCACCAAAGTTAAAGTCGATGGAATCCAACTGCGATAAATCGGTA
>JAAYOK010000166.1 GCA_012520355.1 Bacillota bacterium
TAAATACGTTATCTCTGAGGTTGTCTCCATCCATCGCAGTAATCACGGTGCGATTCGCCACGCTCACGACTAAGGCAACATTGTCTAACAGAATTAGGGTTTCACGTCCACCCTTGTTCCGGGCCTTCTCCACCGCTTCTTCTAGCGTTTGAAGCTGACCTTCTGTAAACTGAATGTTCCGCGCTTCCAGCCTCTTTGTGGCATGAGCTGAAAACTTGAGCGTACCTTCCCGCAACTTGGTATCCAAAATATTGGCAAAGGATCCACTCTGCCCAGGAACAGGCCTTGTCCGAGGCGTTTGTCTAGGTTGTATAGGTTGAATGGGCAACCCCTGGGGAATCTTAAACTGCTGGCTCATCGGTCGCTCCCTCCCTGATCGCAACTACTTCGCCAAAATCGTAAAGTCTGCCATTGACCATAATTTGTGGCCAACCATCTTTAAACTGTACACCTGTTACCTTGCCAAAGAGACTTTCTCCCTCATGTGTGAAGAGCTCCACCTGTTGACCAATCATCTGCGTAGCCTGCCCGAGCGCCGTCAGCTTTTGCTGTCCTAACATCATGTCGCTCATATTGGTGTTTAGATTCTGCATTTGTTCCAGACTACTAAACTGGGCTAGTTGTGCAATAAACTCCTTGTCATCAACTGGGCTCGTGGGGTCTTGGTACTTCAACTGAGTGATCAAAAGTTGCAGGAACTGGTCCTTCCCAAGTGCACTCGGGTCTCGCGTTGCTCCTTCTCTTTGTTTGAGTAACTGTTCCACAGTACCAACTGAATTTACATACACCTTTTCTCACCTCCTTACACTCTGACATCGACTTGATTCCAGATACTACGACCTAGATAAGCCTTTTCAGTACTTGCTGCAGACTTCTGCTGAACACGTCCATAACTAGACCGAGGTGTTGATCTAGAACGCTCTTGTCCTTGAGAATCTGCTTCTCTTTGACCAAGTCCAATACTGACACTGACATCGGCCATGGGAGTTCCCTGATTTTGCAGGGCTGTCTGCAATTGAGGCAAGTGACTGGCTAGTATCTCCCGCACTTGCTGGTCTTGGACAACAAACTCCGCCACCATGATGCCCCGCTCCAAGGACAGCTTGACCTCGAGGGTACCTAAATGATCAGGCTTGAGCTGCATACGTACTTCACTGCGCTCTTCATGCACCAGTGTTTCAATGGTCTCCACGAGTTTTGGGAACAGATTGTCCCGATCTTGCACATCCAAGATCTCTTCAATCTGCGCTTCCGCTTTAGGAACGTCGCTTGAAACTGCGGAGGTTGCCGTATCCATGAGAATCGGTCCTTCCCAAGGAGTCTCTAGCTTGCGTTCTCTGCTACTTTCCTTCTGCACTTCCTTAGCACCTTCTAGAGCTTCTCTTAGGTCTGCTCGTGGTTCTACCTTCCCCATGGATCGGTCAAGCAACTTTCCTTCATCGAGAACAGGCTTCTCAGGAGCAGGTTCTGGTTCTTTGGGCTCCCCAATTTGACCGGCCTGAGCCAAAGTCTCTCTGGGCTTCATGTGTTTTTCTCGGTCTAGCGTCTGCTTTGGAGCAGAGACCAAAAACTCATCAGACACTCGGCTTGCATCAGGCACGGACTCGCTCTGCGGCTGGGGCGTCCATTCCTGCTCCAGTCCTTCATCAACCACCACGACATGTTGCGCTTCAGCAGGTGTCTGGCTCTGCCCTTCCTCCCCAAGCTGCACTTGCTCTGTGAAGCTGACTCTCGGTGAGTCTGAACTCAACGATCGACTCTCTCCACTCCTAGACTGTTTCTCCGTCCTAAGAGTCCCCATCAGGGGTTCAAAGGAATTTGGCTGCACTTGCCCTGGGTTATCTAGAGTCCTGACTATCTCCCCACTTTGCTCCAATGGTTTGACAGCCGTGGGCAGAGGGCGGTCAAGCGGTGCAGACTCTGTGAACTCCACGTCCTTGTTTGGTACTGCTTCCAGTACTTCCCTAGGAATTGGCTTTGCTTCGTTCACTCGTGCCCCTTCAACGCCTTGTTCTGTGGCCACCTGGGTCTCCCTTTCCATCAAGCCAGCAAACGCCTGAGCGTCAACTTCACCATCAGGTGGATGTGAGGAGTCAAGGGGTACCATCTCTTCCAAGCTGTGATCGAAGCTGGTGGCATCCATGGCATCTACGGGCATACCCGCTCTGACCTCGGAACCCACTTGGCGCACTACAGGTTGTTGTCCTGAAGGCGGAAGAAATACTGTGGCAAGAGTGAACCACGACAAGTCTGAATGGACACTCTCTTTTTCCCCTGCTTCACCTTGTTTCTTGGAATTCGACCCAGGGAGAGTCCTGGAAAATCCGTCGTCTGCAGCTTTATGCCTTTCTGCTTGACGGAGCTCTTGGGTCAGTACCGCATCAAAATCCTGCGTCTGTCCTTTGTTTCCTAGGTCCTTTGGAGAATCCACATGTTCCTTCCCCTGGAGACTACCTAGAGGCATCTGGGCTAATACGAATGGTATAATGATTATCACCTCCTTTCAAATGACATTTCCACTTATGGACTGACTTGGCCTAACTCTTCACTCAAGGCCACCGCCAGATTCGTGGGCAACTGGGTAAGTATATCCGCTGCATCCTGCATATCCATTTGGAGCAAGACACTGAGAATGAGCTTTTTATCAAGATTTTGGATGATCTGAGCAACATCTGCAGGGTTCATCTCGGTATAAAGGGCTGCCAATGTCTGCACATTTCGCCGCTGTTCTTCTTGCTCCCGCAGCTTATTTGCCTGCATAGTAATGGAGGCTTCTCTACCATCAAGTTCTAGTACTCTTTGTTCAAACTGCTGGCGATCGAGCTTTAGTTGGGTTTCTAGCTCCTCAAGCTCAGCGAGCTTCAGTCGGAGTTCAGCTCGTTCCTCATCCATCCAACCTTCCGCATCCTGGCCAATGGCATAGACCTTGAGATGCGGTTCTACCCAGCCTATCTTCATACCCACATCCCAAAAGAGGGCTGGTCCATCAATCACTCCCGTAGCGACAAATATGCTAAAGGCTACAATCACGGCTAATAGAAGTAGGAAAAATGCTAAGATCCATTTGCGCACAGAGGTACCTCCCTACGTGTTGAGATGGGAACGCATATCATCGAGAACTTTCTGTTCTTTCCGTTCTTGCTCTTTAACAAACGACGCATACTGCTTCTCCTTGAGCGTACTCACCTTTTTTGTCTCTTGACGGGCCACAAGCCAGGCTTCCTTGGCCTTTTGGGCCATCTCTTCTTGTTCACGTACCCGCTGGGTCTGCTTTTCAATCCTTCCCTTCAAGATAGTGAGAAAGGAATAGGTCGCTTGTCGCCGTTCCACATCGAAATCGGCATGTCCGAAGTCTTTGATCTCCTGTTCTTGCTTCTGTAAACGGGCCAGCTTGTCTCTTTCCTCCCGAGCAGCCCTTTCCTGCAACGCCCATTCATGTTTGGCCCGTTCTTCAAAAATACCTCGGACGTTCAAAACTCGTTCTAGTCGGAACTTAAAAGCTGACATGGCTCCAACTCCTACTGTTCATTCCTAAAGATCTGCTCCAGGTGGGCTAGGGTATCAGCCCACGGGCAAGGATCATGGATTTCTTGGCGTAAGAAGGTAGTGATCTCTGGATGGAGACGAATCGCTCGGTCAATTGCCGGATTCGAACCCGCCGCATAGGCACCGATATTGATGAGGTCCTCCGCATCTGCATAGGTGGCCATGGAGGCTCGCATTTTACCAGCTAGTTCCTTATGGCGTTCATCCGCAACCTCCATCATCAGCCGGCTAACACTAGCTAAGACATCAATGGCGGGATAGTGATTCTTTTCTGCTAAAGCTCGATTGAGCACAATATGTCCGTCGAGAATTCCTCGGACGGTATCGGTGATGGGTTCATTCAAGTCATCGCCTTCAACCAGCACAGTATAGAACGCTGTGATGGTACCCGTCTTCCCAGGACCCGTTCTTTCCAACACCTTGGGCAAGAGGGCGAAGACAGATGGAGTATAACCACGGGTAGCTGGCGGTTCACCTGTGGCCAGACCCACTTCCCTTTGCGCTAGGGCTAAGCGGGTGACGGAGTCCATAACAAAAAGCACATCACGCCCCTGATCTCGGAAAAACTCTGCAATGGTGGTCGCAACTAGGGCCCCCTTGATACGGACCAACGCTGGCTGATCCGAGGTGGCCACAACCACGACAGAACGGGCCATACCTTCTGGACCTAGGTCTCGTTCCAGAAACTCCCGCACTTCACGACCACGTTCACCGATTAGGGCAATCACGTTCACGTCTGCTTCGGTGTTTCGTGCCATCATACCCAAAAGGGTACTCTTGCCCACCCCACTACCGGCAAAAACGCCAATTCTCTGGCCTCTTCCACAGGTCAAAAGCCCATCAATGGCCTTCACACCAACCGACAGGGGCGACTTGATTCTTTGTCGCTCTAAGGGTTGGGGTATTCTGCCCTGAACCGAGCGCTGCTTCGTTCCAGGAACATAGCCCTTTCCATCCATGGGCTGGCCCAATCCATCCAAGACTCGTCCGAGCAAGGCATCGCCTACACCAACCGTCAACGGAGCCCCTGTAGCTGTTACTAGACTCCCTGGGCCTACTCCTGTAAGCTCTGAAAGGGGCATTAGTAAGACCTTCTGATCGCGAAATCCCACAACTTCTGCTGGAACGCCTTGTCCGCTGCGGGGTTGAATGAAGCAGAGATCGCCAATGTTTGTTGTAGGACCTAAGGATTCGATGGTCAGTCCCACGATTTGACTAACTCGACCACTGTGAATGGTATCATCCATTTCCTCAAGCTGTCTTTGATAGTGGGCTACTCGTGGTGTTAACTCTTCATTTGCTTTCATCATATAGCACTTCCATAAGGCCTCTGCCCAACTTTCCGAGCCTCTGTTCTAGGCGAGCATCAATTAGACCATTCTCTGACTCGATGAGACATCCACCTTGTTGGAGCGTGGGATCGACCTGAAAGACGATTTTTGTGCGGAGCCCCGCCTGTAATCGCTCTTCCTGTTCCTGAACCAAAGAGTAATCCATGGGACTGATATAGACCATGATTTCGTTCACGGTCCCCAGAGCGTAAATGGCCTCTCGAATGATGGGACCCAACCAAGAAAGATCGTCCTCCACAGACTTCCTCACTACTTTATCGGCAAGAAGCAGGCTGAGCTTTAGGAAGTCCTCTTCCAGGGCAGCAAGTCCACTGGCTCTTTGCCGGACTCCTTCGTCCACTGTTCTCTCCAACAAGTCAAGGAGGTCTTTAGCCTTTTCCAAGGCCTTGTCTTCGCCATCCTGTAATCCTTCTTGATAGCCTTCGGCATAGGCTGCTTCTTTCGTCTTAAGGCGCAAGGTCTCCAGTTCTGCTTCTGATTCCTCCAGCAAACGCCTGGCCTTTTCCATCAGCAACTCCGCTTCTTCCTGTGCCTGAGTTACGATCTCCTGGGCCTGCCTTTTGGCATCAGCAATCAGATTCGAGCCGTCGAGAATCGTGTTGCCTGAGGAACTTTCGGGTCGTGCTTGATCAAACTGAACCGGAATCACCGTATCGGTATCATCGGTGACCAAAACCTTGAGTTCAGCGGCTTTAATGATTCTAGACAATCACCTCATCCTCCCCTCCACGGGCGATGATGATCTCACCAGTATCCTCTAGGCGACGAATGGTGCTAACAATTTTCTGCTGCGTCTCTTCGATATCCCGGAGGCGGGCTGGTCCCATAAACTCAATATCTTCTTGCAGCATCTCAGCTGCACGTTTGGACATATTCTTGAGAATACGGGAAGATACTTCTTCGCTGGCGATTTTCAGGGCTAAGGCCAAATCCTTGGAATCCACTTCACGGAGAACCTTTTGAATCGAACGATCATCAAGAATGATAATATCTTCAAAGACAAACATGCGCTTGCGGATTTCCTCGGCCAGGGCTGGTTCTTCCTCTTCCAGGGAGTCGATAATTGTCTTCTCCGTGGCCCGGTCCACCATGCTCAAAATGGACACAGCCGATTCAATGCCCCCAGCCTGCGTGTAATCGTCTACGACAAACGCTGACAAACGCTGTTCTAGTGTACTTTCGATCTCTTGGAGAACTTCTGGGGTCGTTCCGTCCAGTTTTGCCAGACGTCTGGCTACATTGACCTGAAGTTCAGGAGGTAAGGAGGAAAGAATCAGGCCCGCTTGTTCTGGATCAAGATAAGCTAAGATAAGGGCAATCGTCTGGGGATGCTCATTTTGGATAAAGTTCAAAAGCTGTCCAGCATCTGTCTTTCGGGCAAAATCAAAGGGCCGTACCTGCAAGGATGCAGTAAGGCGATTGATAATATCATCGGCTTTAGCGCGTCCTAGAGCCTTTTCAAGAAGGTCCCGAGCATACTCGATCCCGCCATGGTCAAGATACTCCCTGGCAATCACAAGCTCATGAAACTCTTCTAGCACCTTGTCTCGCTGGTCTGGTTGAACCCGCTTAAGACTTGCGATCTCCATTGTGAGATCCTCGATCTCCTCTTCCTTCAGATGTTTGAAAATCTCGGAGGAAACGTCTGGGCGCATGCTCACCAACAGAATAGCCGCTTTTTGTTTTCCACTTAGTCTTGTTGGAGCTTTCATTAGCCATCCCCCTAGTCATCCAATAACCAACTACGCATCAACGATGCCACTTCTTCGGGCTTTTCCTCTGCGAGCTTTTCGATTTGCCTGCGCATATTAAGGCGCTCTTGTTCTTCAGCGGTGAGCTCCCGCTCAGGAAGTTCGTCGCCCACGATCAAGTCCAAAGTGGCAGCCACAGGAACTTCTTCAGGTTGCTGCGGAGCTTTCTTACGTAATGACAATAATAATAGAAGGGCTAGCAACAAAAGAACTCCAAGCCCGATGAACCAATAGATAGGAATCCCTGTAGCCTCCTCCACAAGATTGACATCCGTCATGAAGGGACTCGTTTCAAAGGGTACACTCGCCACATAAATGCTATCACCGCGTTCTTGGCGCAATCCTGTTGCCCGGACAACGGACTCCTCAACCGATGTGAGCTGTGCTGGAGTCAGATCTCCGTTAATCCAAACAGACACGGCCAAGTTTGTGATAGTGCCTGGAGCTGAAGTTGTCCAGGTTTCCGTTCGATTCAGTTCATAGTTCGTGGTAGACTCATTACGTTCCCAGTCGGTGGTACCGCCGCCCTCACCCTGCAAGACATAACCAGGCACATTGGCGTCAACACCAGGGATGCCACCCACGCCTTGGGTTGTTCCGCTGTAGGATTCTTCCAGGGTTTGGGTACTACGAACTAAACCACCTTCCCCGCGGGAGACAGGTGTGAAGGTTTCATTGTATTGCTCGAAATGGGCGAAATCCATCACAGCATTCACCCTGGCCACCACATTGCCATAGCCATAGACCCTCTCAAGCATGGCCACCACACTGTTTTCCAATTGCTGTTCATAGAGCCATTGCATTTCGAAACGATCCGAAACTTGCTGACCAAGATCCATAATGCCTGGGGAGTTTAAAACAGTCCCCTTGGAATCAACAATGGTGACATTTTCCGGCGTCAGCCCCTCTACACTCGTGGCCACCAAGTTTGCGATGGCGCTCACCTGACGACTGGTGAGCTGTGCACCGGGTCTGAGTTGGAGCAAAACCGAAGCTGTTGCACTTTGACTCTCTTGGATAAACAAAGAGCGTTTTGGCAGAACAATATGTATCCGGGCATCAGCTACTTCATGAATTTGGCGAATGGTGCGGGTTAACTCTCCCTGCAAGGCCCATTGGTAGCGCAATTGGCGGTCCGCTTCGGTTTCGCCGAGTCGGGTTGTATTAAAGATCTCAAAGCCCACAACTCCCCCCGTAGGCACACCGGAGGTGGCCAAGGCAATGCGGGCTTCAAAAACGTCCTCCTCTGGAACCAAGACAGTACTGCCGCCTTCGGTGAGTTGATAGGGTGTTCCCCTTTCTTGCAGTGCAGTTATGACCGCGCCTGCATCTTCAGGACCAAGCCCCGAGAAAAGTACCTGGTATTCTGTGCGAGAAAACACTCCCAGAAGAACCAAGGATAGAAAAACACCTAGGACAAATACGCCAACGGCCACTTGGATCGGACGTGACAACTTACCCCAGGTCTCCTTAATGGACTCAAGCATCGTGTTCATACGTCACCCACCTAGTTAAACTTGCATGCGCATAATTTCTTGATATGCTTCCAAAAGTTTCGTGCGAATTGCCATCGTTAATTGCATGGCAAGATTTGCCTTTTCGGCAATGATCATGGCATCGTGAAACTCGATGTCGCCTGTTAGGAGTTGTGTAAAAGCCACATCACCTTGCTGTTGCATCGTATTAACTTCAGAGAGCGCATCCCGGAGATAATCCTGGAAATTGCTTTCGGTTTGGACGGGTTGTCCTAGTCGAGTCTTCCCGAGATTGGTCGGGACATTAAATTGTACCTTCATCTTGTTTCCCCCCTAATCTTGGAAAACCTAACGGCCTATCTCCAAGGCCTTCTGCGCCATGGATTTCGCAGAGTTCAACGCCGTGATATTGGCTTCATAAGCCCTCGTTGCTGTGATTAAGTCAACCATCTCTTTCACAACGTGAACATTGGGCATTTCCACGTAGCCATCTGCATTCGCATCAGGATGCTGGGGATCAAAGACGAGGCGCGGCGGCGAAGGATCA
>JAAYOK010000167.1 GCA_012520355.1 Bacillota bacterium
TCAAAAAGGATATGCCCTCTCAAGAGGCGAAGAGTCATTGAGGCTCTAGAAGACCTAGCACATAACTTGAGAGGTGTATTGTTTTTATGGAAGCATTAGCCATCACTATCTTTGTAGCAACCTATATTCTCCTACTCGTCTTACCACGTTTTCGGGCACATGTTGCGGTACTGGCCGCATTGCTCTTTATTGCCCTAGGCATCATGCCTTTGGGTTTGGTAGGAAGTGCAGTCGATTGGAACGTCATCTTGATGATTGCCGGCACAATGGGTATTGTGGCGCTCTTTATTGAATCACGGATGCCTGCACGACTCGCTGACTTAATCGTAGAGAAGACGCCAACGCTCTGCTGGGCCGTGGTGGCCTTATCCTTATTCTCGTCGCTGATATCTGCCTTTGTTGATAATGTAGCTACTGTACTCATCGTGGCCCCTGTGGCCATTAGTATGGCCAAGAACCAAGGCATCTCACCAGTTCCGAGCGTTATCGCTGTTGCGATCGCTTCCAACCTTCAGGGAGCAGCAACCTTGGTGGGAGATGCTACCTCGATCATGCTCGGCGGTCATGCCGGTATGGACTTCTTGGATTTCTTTTTTACTCGGGGACGCTTGGGCATCTTTTGGATCGTACAGGCTGGGGCAGTGGCTGCAACCGCCATCCTATACTGGGTACTCCGCTCTATGAAAGGCGAGGTCAAAGCTCAAGGGCGTACCGATGTGAAGGACTACTTCCCTTCATATCTATTGATCTCCATGGTGGTCTTATTGATCTTGGTTTCTTTTGTTCCCACGAAACCGGCTATCACAAATGGTTTGATCTGTGTTGCCCTGATGATCATCGGTGTACTACGTGGTCTGATTCAGGGTAAGAATCTGAAATGGGCCGGTGGCGTTTTTGGGGAGATTGACTTTTTCACCCTATTCTTGCTGATGGGTCTCTTTATTGTCATTGGCGGATTGACCCAGGTCGGAGTGATCGATCAAATTGCCTCCTTCATTGTCCGCACTGGCCAAGATAGTGTCTTTCTTACTTACACTTTGGTCGTTTGGATGTCGGTTCTAGTCTCTGGGTTTGTGGACAATATTCCATATGTAGCAACCATGCTCCCTGTTATGGGTGGTGTTGCGTCGCTTTTAGGTGTTGAACCATACCTGTTCTACTTCGGACTCTTGATCGGGGCTACCCTCGGTGGAAATCTGACCCCCATCGGTGCTTCAGCCAACATCACTGGTCTCGGTCTGCTCAGAAAAGAAGGATATGAGGTCAAGGTTGGAGAGTTTATGCGCCTAAGTGTACCCTATACCTTGGCTGCAGTTACAACTGGATACATTCTAGTTTGGCTCATTTGGGGTGGATCTTTGTGATCGGTACGCAAAACGAAAGCTCCTTGCATGCCAGTCTCAAGGAGTACTACAGGCAGCCTGGTGATCGAGTGGAAGCTCATGTCGATGGGTATCATATTGATGTGCTGCAAGCAGATCGCCTGGTGGAGATTCAGACGTCGAATTTTGCCTCCATTAAGAAGAAGCTGGCGAGTCTGCTTGAAAACCACAAGGTCCATCTTGTCTATCCCATTATCGAGCGCCGGGATCTTGTGAAGATCGCACCAGAGACAGGGGAGCTTTTGAGCACTAGAAAGTCACCGAAGAAGGAAGATATCTATGACCTGTTCTCGGAGTTGATTCGCATACCTCACCTGATCCTGCATCCCAACTTGACCATTGAAGCGGTGCTCATAAAAGAACGGGAGATCCGCTGTGATGATGGCAAGGGTAGTTGGCGCCGCCGAGGGGTGAGTATCGTAGACCGTAGTCTAGCAGAAGTTGTTGAGAGCCGTTTGTTCTCCGCTGCCTCCGATTATGTCAGTCTCTTACCTTCTGACCTGCCAAGTCCTTTCACAAATAAGGACTTAGCCAGCTACGCCAGAATAGCTCGGGGAAAAGCCCAGAAGATGACCTATACCTTAAAAAAGGCAGGTTTGTTGACGGAAGTGGGTAAAGAGGGCAATGCCATCCTGTATGCCCTCCACCCTTAATCCTCTGCTGTTTATGCTTGCGCTAGGTTGGTTAGTTATTCCAACGCTGCACTCGGGTGTGCAGTTTTCCTATGGAAAACTGCGAGTTGTTTTTCGGAACGAAAAACAACAATCCACAATATACACAGGTTACCCACAAGACAATGGGTGAAACAGA
>JAAYOK010000168.1 GCA_012520355.1 Bacillota bacterium
AACCGTAATCAGTAGGAAAACGAAACTGAGCAGGACCACCATTCTGGTTTTGATACTGGAAATAGCAAAACGGTGTTTCACTACTATCCCTTCTCTCTGTCTGGAATGCGATTTCGCAGGTTTGTTCGCTGCACAATTATCTAACAAATATAATCCATTCCAAGCAATCATATCATAAAAATCGCATTCCCGTCAAGCCAAGCAGGCTTCTGGGGCTCATTCATAACTCAACGCAACCACAGGGTCAAGCTTGGCTGCTTCAAGGCGATTCATCTCCCGCAAATCATCAAGTCGCCCGGCATCTCCAATGCGCACTTTTTCTTGTACGATTGTATAATCATGATCAGCGATCTTCCGTTCGAGTTCACGGATGGCCAGTGTGCGCCTAGTGGACAGCACTTCTGTATAAGCCCGGAAGACCTCCAAGTAGTTGTTTCGCTTGGCGGTTCGATAGGTATGTTTGGCCCGTTCTAAATTGTGCTCTGCTTGCATTTGGCCTTGCTGAGAAGTGCTCATAAGATTCGAAGCTAGAGCCTTTTCATAGTCAATCTCAGCCAGCTCCAAATTGATCCTGGCGATCTGGAGAGAAAGGTTATTTTCATTCATCAACTCAACAGCCTGATGGAAAGTGAGTGCCTGGCCGGAGTCTGCTCGAGTCGGCGCAGTAAATGTAAGCAAGCCAATTAGGATCAGCACTAGATAAGGTAAAGTCTGTTTCATGGGGTTTCCTCCTCACTCGGGACTTTCGTTCGTCCTTCCATAGAGGTTCGAACATTGGCCCGGTCTTATTGGTGTTCTACGTATATATGAAATCCCTGGAGTTATCTGCTGTCTCTTGCAGGGTAAACAGAAAAAAGCCCCAGGGAATGGATAATCCCTGGAGCAACTCTTCTTTCCTATGGTTTACGACCATCATAATCGTCTCCCTCTTCTGGTTGGAGAGGAAACTTGATGGGCTTTCGATCCCGAGTAGAGCGGTAAATGGCTGTGAAGATTTCCACCGTCCGGCGGCCCTCTTCACCATCAATTAGGGGTTTTCTGCCTTGGAGTATGGCCCCGAGAAAATCCTCAATTTGCCGAGCATGAAAGTAAACGGTAGGGTCGACTGTCTCGAAAAGGGCCGTGTCCTCCTGTTTCCACTTCTCCAGGAGGTGCTCTTCACCGGGAATGGTCCAAAGATCGTTTACAGGAGGCTCGGTTATGGCCGACATACCCGCGATAAACATCTGACCTCCATCGGTCTGAACTCCTAGGGATGCTCCATTTTCACCGTGGACATGGACCTTACCATACAGGGCTGGGTTTTGGGAGTTACTGACTACAATATTACCCAGAGCCCCACTCTTAAACCTAATCACCGCCAAGGCCGTATCGTCTACTTCAATATAGGGATGATTGAGATTATCCCAGTAACCGAAGAGTTCATCGATGGGGCCTAAATACCACTGAAGTAAATCAAGTTGGTGAGGTGCTTGGTTGACCAGCACCCCTCCTCCTTCTCCCTCCCAGGAACCCCGCCAAGGATCGGCCCTGTAATAGGCTTCATCTCTCCAGCCGAGCATAGTAACGGTACCCAAAATGGTCCTTCCGATCTTGCCAGCATCAATCGCTTCTCTGAGGCGCATGGCTGAAGGGTAGAACCTACGCTGGCAAACCGTCCCCAAAAGCACGCCCTTTTCTTTGGCGGTCCGAATCATGGCATCACAGTCCTGAAGGGATGAGGCCAGGGGTTTTTCCACCAAGACATGCATACCAGCTTTCGCTGCTCGAATTGTAACATCTGCATGGGCGGGATGGGGCGTGCAAACAACGACCATCTCTACTCCACCCACTTGGGCCATTTCTTCGATACTGGCAAAGGCTGGGACATTGTATTTTTTTTCAAAGGCCTTGGCTGTTGTCAAGTTTCTACTATACACTGCAGTAAAGTCACTTTCAGGTAGACTCTTGAGAGCCTGGGCATGCAAATGAGCACCTTTACCGCAACCAATAATCCCTGTCTTGATTTTCTTCAAGGTCATCTCCCCTTACGGTTTTAACACTACTTTCAGTAGACCAGATTCTTTGTCATAGAGTCTTTGGAACCAGCTGGCCCCCTCCTTAAGGGGTGCTGAGGCGCTTATAAGATCATCAACATTGACCTTGCCTGAGGCAATCAGGTCGAGACAGATGGGATACTCTCCACTTGAGGCGCAGGAGCCAAAAACGGAAATCTGCCGAGTCACCACTGACTGCAAAGGAAAGTCTACCTGGGCCTGGAGGTTACCTACCAACACCAAGGAGCCTCCCTTGCGCAGACCCTGGATGGCCGTCTTGACCGTAGGCGAGATACCCACCACCTCAAAGGCCACATCAGCGCCGCGCCCCTTGGTTAAGGCAAGAATCTCCTCGTTGAGGTTCTCATTTCCAGCATTTAGACAGGCAGTTGCACCAAACTGACGAGCCAGGTCAAACTTGGTTTCATCCAGATCAACTGCAATGATTTGGCCACAGCCCATAATGCGCAAGACTTGAATGATAAAGAGTCCAATCATGCCGGCCCCCACCACAAGGGCCGTATCATTAGGGGCAATGGGGCAGAGGCCAACTGCATGAACTGCAATAGAGACGGGTTCGACCATGGCCGCCTGTTCAAAGGAGACCTGTTTGGGTAAGCGATAGGCAATCCGAGCAGGAATCGTCACATACTCGGCAAGTGCCCCATTTTGATGATACTCATCACAGGATACACCTAAGACACGGCGATGATCACAAAGATTCACTTGACCCTTGCGACAGAAATAACATTCACCGCAGAAGATGGTGGAATCGAAGGTGATACCATCGCCCACCTGAAATCCTTTGACATCGCTACCCATCGCTTCCACTACGCCAGACGCTTCATGCCCCATAATAATGGGTGGCTGACGACGGCCGGTACTTCCATCCATACCTTGAACATCGCTACCACAAATGGCGCAGGCCATAACCCGCACCAAGAGATCGCCCGGGCCACAATCTGGTTTGGGCACCTCTTCATAGACTAGCTTGTTATACTCTTTTAGCACGAGAGCTTTCATTGCATCCATGCCTTCCTCTACTCTTTCACCGCACCAGCCGTTAGACCTTGAATAATGTATCTTTGGGCAATCAGAGCAATGACAATCACCGGTGCCGTAATAATGACTGCTGCTGCCATCAGGCCACCCCAGTTAATTTCGGAGTAAGCCATGAAGTTAAATACCGCCACAGGTAACGTCTTTGTTCGGGCCCCCGTTAAGACGACACCGAACATAAAGTTGTTCCAAGAAAACACGAAGGCCAAGATGGAACTGGTGATCACCCCCGGTCCGGTCAGAGGGAGTAACACCCTGAAGAAAGCACCTCCTTGACTAGCGCCATCGATCATGGCAGCCTGTTCCAGCTCCACTGGGATGCCTTCAAAGAAGGGGGTCATGACCCAGACGATGAAGGGAAGGCCTACGAGCATATGCGCTAGAATCATGGAGGTATAGGTATCCACCATTCTCAAGCGAGAAAAGAGCATGAACCAGGGAATCAAGAAGGTGATGCCTGGAGCAATTCTGGCCACCAAGATGCCTAAGGAGAACTTCGTCTGCCGAAAGCGTGCGATGGAATAGGCCGCAGGCAGGCCAAGCACCAGGGAAAAAGCTGTTGATCCTAGAGCAATAATGGCGCTGTTAAAAATATAATGGCCGAAATCATGTTCGGCAAAGACCGCTCTGTAATGTTGGGTCGTGGGGGTGAAACTCCAGACAGGGGGCACCCGAGTAATATCTGCTTGCACCTTGAGGGATGAAAGGACCATCCAAATTAAGGGAAACAGAAAGGGTAGAATAATCAGGGCCACAACGACCCAGTACCCAATATTCTTCATTCTCTTCTTACGCTCAACTTTGCTTTCCATAGCCGTCACCTCCTTACACTTCCAGTGGCTTCTTCAGCCAATTAAGAACAATGGCCAAACCTAAGACCAGGGCAAAGAAGACCATGAGCAAAGCCGATGCCTTACCCATTTGAAAATATTGGAAGCCTAAGACAAAGGAGTAGATGTTAAGCGTCTCCGTGGCAAACCCTGGACCACCCTGGGTCATGGTATAGATGATGTCATAGGTCTTAAAGGCATCAATGGTCCTCAGAATCACAGCGGCAACCACCGTAGGCTTAATTAAGGGCAGGGTAATGTGGAAGACAGTTTGGAGAACACTCGCCCCATCTACAATGGCGGCCTCAAACGGTTCCCGAGAGAGGGAAGCCAAGCCAGCTAGAACAATTAAGGTGATCATGGGAGTCCACTGCCAAACGTCGACCAAGATCAAAGAGCCAAGGGCCTGATTCGGTGATGCCAACCAAAGGCCCTGGGGCAAACCAAGTAAGCCCAAGAGATAATTGATAACGCCAATGGATGGCTCAAACATTAAAAGCCAAACCATACCCACAGCTACTGGAGTCGCAATCATGGGTAAGAGAAATAAGGTCTTAATAAGATTCTGGCCACGGGTTTCTCGATTGAGAACCAAAGCGATAATCACTCCAAGTACCGTCTCCACCGCCACCGCAATTATGGTGAACGCAAAGGTACGACCTACGGCTCCCCAAAACCGGGGATCATTGAACAATAGCGATACATAATTACCAAGTGCCACCCATTTCGGAGGACGCGTTGCTGACATACTCCACTGCGTAAAGGACAGTCGGAACGTGTACAAGATGGGAAATGCCATCATGACGACCACGAATATGAGGGCTGGTAGAACAAACAGATAACGAAGGCGTTTATCGATCCATCGACTCAGCACTCCATCTACCTCCTTCAAGTCAGGCAGGGGGATCCCCTGCCTGAACTGATACGACTAACGTCTATTTCTCCCGATCCAAAATGGCTTGGTAATCACGATTGGCCTTGGCCGCTGCGGCAGCAACGTCGCCACCTTCAATCGCGGTTACAATCACCGTACCCACCACGTCACGTGCTTCGCCTACGCCAATGACGTTGGGGCGATCGTAGGGCATGGAACCTTCAGAAGAAGCCATGATGACTTCAACTAATTGAGCTGGGAAGTTCTTTACGCCTTCCGGATTCTCCCAGGCAGAGGTTCTAGCACTGGGAACCTGCCCGGCTTGGGCCGCCAGGGTTGTTTCTTTACTGGTAGCCCACTTGATGAATTCCCAAGCAGCGTCTTTGTTTCTCGAGGTTGCAGCCATAGAAATTCCCCAAGATACGATGGAATAGGGGCGTGCGCCAGCTCTACCCGCTGGGAAACGAGCGAAGCCCACGAGTTCTCCCACATCGGATTGCTCTGGATCAAGCATGTTGGAATAGAAAACAGAGGCATCTGTATACATGGCTGCGTTTCCTTGGGCAAAAATGGCCAAGGCCTGTGGCCAGCTCATGTTGAGTACCCCTGGAGGTCCATAATTACGGAGCATGTCACCGTAATATGTGAAAGCCTCGATGGCCTCTGGGGTGTTCAATGTTGCTACCCCATCCACATCAAAATTACCACCAAAGCTATACAAGTAACTGGAGAACTGGGTTACAGCTGCCGCTCTCTGTCCCCGGGAGACAAATCCATAGAAACCATTGGCAGGATCATGGAAATGAGCTGCTGCTGCTTCAAACTCTTCCATCGTTGTTGGAACAGCAATCCCAGCTGCCTCAAAGAGATCCTTACGATAGTAAATGATCTCTTGTTCCGTTACGATAGGAATACCGGTCAAGACACCATCGACTGTTTCAGCCAACAAAGCTGAGGGGAAGAAGTCAGCAAGGTCGATATCTGGATCCGCTTCTGCAAACGGACGCAAATCCGCGTACCAACCGTTTTCTTGGAACTGCTTCGCTTCCTGCAAAGGCCGTTGCATAAACACGTCAATGGACGATGTACCTGAAGCAAATTCCACTAGGAGCTTCTGGGAAAGTTGGTCTTCAAAGAGGGACTCCACTTGCAGACGAATTCCAGTAGCTTCTTCAAACTCCGAGACAAGGGGACGAATTGCATCGGGCCAAGGGTGGTTTGAGAGAACAACCCGAAGAGTGGTGCCCTTATAGGGTTGGTCAGCAGCTAAGACACCAAAGCTCATGGTCAAGAGTAGGGCAACTACCATTAAAGCCGATAATAATCGTTTCATCTCAGATCTCCTCCTGCTTTTAAGTCTCTATCCAGCAACCGACAGAAAAAACTCCAGGACCACCTCCCAACATCCTGTCTGGGACTTTGTGCATTATTACACAAACTTCCCATTGTACCTGGGGTTATAACAATAAACCACATTACTTAACATTCCCTGGAGCGGCAAGAATTCCTGCTTAGGCTGGGAAATTTCTCGCGCCTCCTCTAATCTGGGAGTTAATGGACAAAAAAAGACCCACCAGGTGGGCCTTACGAGGATGAACCATTCCGCTTTTGCCAGTAGTTCACGGCACTAATTCCCGCGGCAACCAAGAGGAGAGCCGCCCAAATGGAAAAGGTCAGCGATTCTTCGGGCAAGAGCAGTGCCGACAAAATGGCACCGGCAATGGGAATCACAAAACGATAAATTGTGACCTCCCCCGCTTTGTTGTGCTTCAAGAGTGTATACCAAATAGAGAAGGCTGCCGCCGATAATACGGCGGAATAGACAAAAAGGACCCAAAAGAGGGGTGTGGGTGTGAGTTCTCCCTGAAAAAAGGCTGGAACACCTAGAATCAACAGGAGAAGCGAGCCCAAGAGAAGTTGATAGCCATTGACGAGAATCGGGCTGATGCTCTGGCCCAGACTCTTAGCACCAAAGGTGGCAAGGGACATGGTGAGTCCTGCCAAGACCAAAAAACCTTCTCCCCGCAGCGTGAACTCCCAACCAATCGTGGTATTGGGCTGCCAATTGACCAGAATGATGCCGGCAAAACCAGCAATTAAGCCCAGCACCTTACCTATATTCAGACGATCATCGCTGTAGATCAAAGGAGCGAACACAACAACAAAAAAGTTTCCGGCAGAGTTTAAGATAGCGCTCTTGATTCCACTCACTGCTGCTACCCCGTTATAGAAGAAATAGTACTGCAAACCCGTTTGCACCAGGCCTAGGAGCAGAAGGGCTACGAGGCTCTTCTTCTTTACCCTCAGGGTTCCTTTTAGGACGCACTTTTGCATCACAACGACCAGTACTCCAGCTAGAAAGAAGCGAGCCCCAGCCAAGAGCATCCGTGCAGATACATCATGTACCCCGATTTGTAATTCAGCATAGGTCAGTTTAAGTACGGGAAAGGCACTACCCCACAAGATACAGGCAATGACAGACATTAGGGCCACGAAATATTTGTTTGTCCAGATCGTTTGGTTTTGCACCAGCTTCATTCCTCACTATTGATCAATAAAGTACCAGCTTCCTTGTGTATTGGTAGGAATAGTCCTCCGGATAACGAGGACTATTTCACGCGTAGAAAGGGGGATTGCTACATGTCCAAATGTCCGCGACACTCGTCGGTTGCGCTCTTGGTCCGCAGGGTCTACAATGCCTTTTCAACTGAAAAATCTGGAAATAAGCTCAGCTCAGCTAAAAAAAGAAGCCCTCCAAGCCAACCTCGATCCTCTGACGCAAATCAGCAATCGCAGGTTTGGTACCGAGCTTCTCACGGCGAGTTTTGCTGAGTTTCGAGCGACCAACATCTCCCCCGCCATCGTCATGTTTGACATTGATCACTTCAAGAGTATCAATGATACCTATGGCCATGATGTGGGAGACAAGGCCCCTAAGCTTCGCCTACAAGGGGAGCCTCGGCTGCCAGCCGAATAATGCCAAGAGGCGTCCGCTCAGCGGATTGCCCTAGAGGATTGTCTCCTAGGAGTTTGGTCAACAAGGGGACCTTAACTTCCGGCCCTGAGACACCTAGGATATTGACCCCCAAGTCATTGGCATCGATCACTGCCACATGGGTCCCGATAGCATCCTTAATCTGCCGGGCAACGCGATCTGGATCTTGCGGTCCCAAAACCGCATACGTATTATAAGGGGGAATGGTATTCTCGGTGGGGCCGTCAATGGCCCGGGCCTTCGGACCGCAAATTCGATAGAAGAGTCCTTTGATACCCAAAAGCTTGCCTATGGCCGCAACCACGCTGGCAAAGATGATCTTCAAGGCGCCAACTTCTCGAATGGCTAGTTCCATCGTCTCGGGCATACCTAGGCCAATTCCATAGGGCGATTTATGCACAAAGCGACTCAAAAAAACCGCAAGACGGGAAGGCTTGATTTCGTTGATCTGAAAGGCCCGGCCTTGCGTAATGGCCACTACCTTTTCACTCACCACAACTATATCATCTGGCTGTAACATACCCTTGGTGTACTGCTGCACAATCTGAATGATGTTATCCCTCGCCTGGATCAAATCTGTCTGGATAGGAATTCGCAGATAATCCTTGCCGTCAATTTCCAGCGTCAACGTTTTTCCTGGATTTGCTTGCATCGCTATTCCACCATTCTATCGAGTCTAGCAAAGAACTTCCAAAGTTCATCTTCCACGTGGGCCGTTACGGCCTCTTTTTGTCCTGTCCTCCGGTTGACCATGAGATGATCTCCCTCTGTGATCGTACCTACCACAAAGGCTGGAACTTGAATTTCTCCCAGCTTATCCACGAGTTCGTGCCCCTGAGGAGTGACAATTAACATGGAGCCCGACGATAACAGTTTCAAAGGATCCAGCTCAAATTCAGCACAAATGGCCTGGGTCAGCTCTGCCACTGGAACATCTGCCTCGTTCACTATCGCGCCTACCTTGGCCGCCTGACAGATCTCCCGCACCGCACCTAGGAGACCGCCTTCTGTGATATCATGCATGGCGTGAACACCATGTTCTGCCGCGCAGAGCCCCTCTGGCACTACAGAGAGTTGCTGGCTGAAAGCTTCAATCTCCTTGTCGGTAACGCTAAAGGGCAGAAAATGGCCAAAATCCCTAGCCAAAATCACAGTGGCCTCAATACCTACACCCTTGGTGATCACAAGATCGTCCCCTGGCTTGGCACCTTTCGACGTGACAAAACGTGTCTTCGGCGCACGCCCGATCGCTGTAATAGAAACGACAGGGTCCGCGACCTTACTCGTGATTTCGGTATGGCCACCAATGACTTCCACCTGGAGACTAGCGGCGGTAGCTTGAATATCCTCCATGATCTGATGAATCTGATCTTCTTGAATCTGTTCTGGCAACAAGAGCACAACTTGCACCCCAACTGGGGTGCCACCATTGGCGGCCAAGTCATTGCAAGCCACATGGACTGCCAACTCCCCTATACCTGCTACCGCCCCTGTGATGGGATCGCTGGTCACCAAACAGACTTCATCGCCAAAATCGATGACTGCGCAATCTTCGCCAAGTCCGGCATGGACCAACACATCATCACGGAAGAATTGGATGGTGGATAACACCATCCGTTGCAGCATGTCCCCTGATAGTTTCCCTACCTTCAAAAGCCCTCAACCTTTCGCACTTGCAGCATATTGGTTGTTCCCGGTACGCCAAAGGATGAACCGGTGATAATGGTTACAACATCCCCAAGTGCAACAAAGCCACGCTCAATCGCGTTTTGGATGGCTTCCCGTAGAGACTCTTCCACATCTCCCATTTGCTCTTGATGGATCGCAATAACCCCCCAAGACATAGCCAATTGACGAACCACATGCTCGTTTGGGGAGATAGCTAAGATCGCTGCTTTGGGACGTTTTTGCGATATGGAGCGAGCGGTTGCCCCCGAATAGGTTGCACAAATCAGGGTATTTAGGTTTAAGTCATTGGTCACCTGGCAAGCAGCTAAGGTCACAGCCTGATCGACCTCGCTCCGTCCCTCATTGGTCTTCTCTCTGAGGACACTTCCATAATCGATGACCTGCTCCATGCGGAGTGCAATCTTATCCATGACCTGGACCGCCCGGACAGGATATCTACCCATGGCAGTTTCGCCAGAAAGCATGACACAATCAGTGCCTTCAAAGATTGCGTTGGAAACATCGGTTACTTCAGCCCGAGTCGGTCTGGGATTGCGAATCATAGAGTCGAGCATCTGGGTTGCAGTAATCACTGGCTTACCAGCTCGGTTACACTTGCGAATCAGCATTCTCTGGGCTAGAGGGACTTCTTCTGCTGGAATCTCCACACCGAGATCGCCCCTGGCTACCATAATGCCATCAGCCGCTGCAACGATCTCATCAATATTCCGCAAACCAGAGTTGCTCTCAATCTTGGCGATGATCTTCTGGTGTCCACCTGCTGCCTCAATCATCTCCCGTACCGCTTGTACATGTTCTGCCTTACGCACAAAGGAGGCTGCGATCCAATCTACGCCATGCTTGACGCCGAAACGAATATGTTCTGCATCTTCTCTTGTAATGGCGGGCAAATCTACATCCACACCAGGCAGGGAAATCCCCTTACGAGAACTGAGCTCTCCACCGATGACGACTTGACAAGACACATCTGGACCGTTAATCTCTTGCACCCTGAGTTCAAGGAGGCCATCATCGATGTAGATCACGGATCCTGGCCGCAGATCACGGTTTAAATGGGGATAATCCACGTGAATCTTGGTCTCATCACCCTCATAAGGTTCAACTGTCAGAGTATACTCCTGACCAGGTATCAACTCAATGGGTCCATTTTTCAAGCGACCCACCCGGATTTTTGGACCTTGGATATCCAGGAGTAAGGCCAAATTAACCCCTAATTCTCGGGCTGCTTCCCTCAGGTTATTGATTCGCTGCAAATGCTCATCTAGGGAGCCATGTGAAAAGTTTAGTCTGGCCACATTCATCCCGGCCCTGAGTAAGGCCCGAATGGTCTCTGGACTTTCACTGGCTGGCCCAATAGTACACACAATCTTGGTCTTGCGCATGGTCGACCTCCTATTTTCTTTAGATCGATGAAAGAATATTCGATAAATGGTAATAATCTAGGTTCAGCTGTTTTTCTTGTGCCAGAACGTAGGACAAATCAAAGGACTTTACAAGCTGATCCACTTCGCCGAGCATCTTGCCGCTCTTGCCTTGATAAACGAGCTCCACAGCATGATAACTCAAACGGCTTGCTAACAGGCGGTCGCGCATGGTGGGGGCTCCGCCCCTTTGAATATGACCCAAAATAGTAATACGGGTATCAAAGCCCGCCTTCTCTTGAATATAACGTCCGATTTCCAGGGAAGGACTCTCTTCGCCCTTCTCGCCTGAAATCGGTCTGACACCTTCGGCCACCATGACGATATTATAGGTTTTTCCCATGCTATTCGCTTTCTGAATCTGCTGGCAAACCTGTTCCAGATCGTAAGGTACTTCAGGAATGAGGATTACATCAGCCCCTCCTGCCAAACCAGAGTAAAGCGCAAGATAGCCCGAGGCGCGGCCCATGACTTCAACCACATAAACCCGCTCATGACTACTGGCAGTGTCGCGAATTTTATTCACGGCTTCCATGACATTGTTCACAGCTGTGTCAAAACCAATCGAATAGTCCGTACAAGCAATATCATTATCGATGGTTGCAGGGATACAAATAACTTTGACCCCCAGCTCTTCCAAGCTTAAAGCACCGCGAAATGAGCCATCGCCGCCGATGACGATTAATGAATCGATATCATGTTTGGCAAGCATGTCCACGGCCTTGGCGCGTCCTTCTGGTGTCCTGAACTGATCGGAGCGAGCGCTCTTTAAAATGGTGCCACCCCTTTGAATAATACCTGATACCGTCCGGCTATCCATGGGTTCGATTTCCCCACGAATCAAGCCATGATAACCACGATAGACTGCCCAAGGCTCCAAGTTATAATGAAGGGCAGCCCGTACAATCGTACGTACCGCTGCGTTCATGCCTGGGGCATCGCCTCCGCTGGTTAAAACTCCTACTCTTCGACCCATCTTGATCTCTCCCTCACTTCACTTAACCTATAAGTCCGCCAATGCCTTTTCATTAAAGTCACCAATTTGGCGAAAACGTGCCAATCGCTCCTCAACTAAGACATCTACCGGTTTATGAATAATGGTAGCCAGATATCTCCTGACAAAGGACCGCAATTGCAGGCCTGTGGTCACATGATCCCGGTGAGCCCCGCCTAAGGGTTCCGTAATCACATCATCGATGATCCCAAACTTCAAAAGGTCCGTTGGTGTCAGGCGCAAAAGCTGCGCCGCTTCCGCTGCTCGGGACGAGTCGCGCCACAAGATCGTAGCACACATCTCAGGTGAAATCACCGAGTACCAGGCATTTTCCAACATCAAAATTCGATCACCCACGCCAAGGGCAAGTGCTCCCCCTGAACCACCTTCCCCGGTAATAATCGAAAGAATGGGGGTTTTCAGGAATGACATTTCCTCGATACACTGAGCGATCATCAGTCCCTGTCCCCGTTCTTCGGCCTCGATTCCAGGATAGGCACCCACCACATCAATGAGTGTAATGATGGGCCGTCCAAACTTCTCCGCCTGCTTCATCAAGCGAAGTGCCTTCCTGTATCCTTCAGGATGGGGCAGGCCAAAATTTCTGGCAATATTATCTTTGGTGTCCCGTCCCTTTTGAGGTCCAATAACTGTAACCGGGGTACCTTCAAAAAGGGCAACCCCGCCTACGATTGCCCGATCATCTCTGTAGCTTCTGTCTCCATGGAACTCCACGAAGTCATCAAAGAGAAGCTTGATATAATCTAGAGTCGTTGGGCGTTTAGGGTGGCGAGCCATGGTCACTCGTTGGAAAGGAGTTAAGTTGGCGTAGATCTCCTTTCTTAGTTTCGAAGCCTTGCGCTCTAGCGTCTTAATCTCTTCGGAAAAGTCCATATCTGTACTGTGGACAAATTGCTTCAGTTCGTCAATCCTGGTCTCGAGCTCTAAGACTGGTTTTTCCCATTCAAATGCTTGCATCCTCTTCACCTACCTATGCCACTCCAAGAGCCGTCCTACATAGCCGAGCATTCGATCCCGGGACACGATGGCATCGATCATGCCGTGTTCCAGGGCATATTCGGCGGTCTGAAATCCCTCAGGCAATTTTTGCCTTGTGGTTTCCTCCACAATCCGAGGACCGGCAAATCCGACGAGGGCACCAGGTTCTGCTAAAATAATATCGCCGAGGGAAGCAAAACTAGCATAAATTCCACCCATGGTGGGATGGGTCAAGACGGAAATAAACAAAAGACCAGCGCGACTATGTTTGCCCACAGCCTGGGCCGTCTTGGCCATTTGCATAAGACTAAAGATCCCCTCGTGCATGCGGGCTCCGCCGCCTCCACCAGAGAAGATGACAACAGGCAGTCGCTCTGCTAGGGCTTGTTCAAAACCACGTACCAATTGCTCGCCTACGACGGACCCCATGCTGCCTCCAATAAAAGAAAAATCTATGATACCTAAAATGCAGGAACTACCCTGAATCTTAGCCTTACCAATCAAGCTCGCATCATCGAGTCCGGTCTGCTTTTGCGCTTGAGCAATCTTCTCGGCATAACCAGGAAAACCAAGGGGATCCGCGGCCACTAGGGGCGGAAACGCCTGAAAATCTTCGTCCTTTGTCAACATGGCCAATCGATTCTTGGCCGTAATCCTAAAGTGATGACCACAGCTGGGACAGAGAAAGGCATACTTTTCTAGTTCCTTGTTAAAAATCATCTTGCCACAAGAATCGCAGCGCGTCCAGAGATTATTGGGAAACTCCTTGCGTTCCTGGTCTTCGTGTGGCCTAACCGTCATATACTTCGGCTTACCTTTAAACACATTGAGCATCTAACTCCACCTTACCCAAAAGAAGCAGCAATGATCTCATTGGCCTCTTCTACCTCAGATTGTGGTACCAAAATCTCTACACTGGCCGAATCACCTAAATGCGGCGGACCTAGGGGTCTCAACATCGGTAAGATCCCACCACCCTCTAGGAGTTCTTTTAGCATCTCTGCAATAGGGCGATTAGGGGCAATGTAAACCACCGTCCACATCATATCGCGCCCTCCTTTGTTCACTAACATTGCTATCACGCTAGACTATTTCTGTAGTGGCGAAAAAATCCCTTCTACTAAACGTTTTCTTTCCAAGGATCCAACCAGGTATACACAATCTGGAACTCGCCTAATTGATCATTGGTTCTCCCCACATCCTTCACCCAAAACTGCCGGGGCAGAAGGTGATAGGCTTGGTCCAAGAGGAGAATCGTGGGCCGGGTACCAAACTGCCCATCGAGGACCGTCTTGATTGTTCCGAGCTCTGTTGGGCTAGGAGTAATCAAAAGTGTGGGCCCGAGGGGTAAAATCCAAGCAACTTCGGGTTGACCAAAGAGGGCTACCCGACTTCCTACGCCCAAATTGAGCTTGGCAAACACAGCCTCTGGGCCCCTGAAGGGCTTTACACCCTCTGGGGTATCAAGCCAACCCAGCCTGATTCCTTTATCTCTTATAATCTCCAGTATCTCGCCGGCTACCACAGACAATTCACCCTTTAGGCTCTGAACCAGAGGCAGAAACGGACTACAGGGGTGCAGACTTAAGTAGCTACCCAGCAGTTCCTTCTCCAAATGAAGAAGTTCCAGTTCTCGCCGGGGTTCCAACCCAAGCTGCTCCAGGAGTTGATTGCGTGGGCCCAGGTCGTCCAGGGCGCCAGAAAGGATCAAACGTTCGAGACTGGCCCGATCCAAGCGAGTGGTCCTTTGGAACTGAGAAAAATTGGACCAATTCCTGGGGCCCCGGCAAATCGATTCTGCCACTACAGGAGGCACTAAGCGGTGGGTGGCCAGGCCGAGCCGCAAATCTTCTCCTTGCCACACTGTTTCCGGACTGGAATGAAAGACGCTCGGGGTCACAATGGTCAAACCGGAAGCCTGGGCGTCACGGAGAAGCAACTCCCTGTCTTTCCCCGAACGTCCCTCATTTAAGAGTGTGGCAAAAAAGGCGCCAGGATAGTGGGCCTTCAGATAGGCCGCCTGCCAGGTGAT
>JAAYOK010000169.1 GCA_012520355.1 Bacillota bacterium
CGAGCTGCACAAAGTTACGTGACAGCCAATTAACACTCAAGAAAACATGTGGGAAAGCCGTATGCCTTAGTAGGGCACGTGCGGTTTGACGAGGGGGTAGCCGTGGAAATGGTTACCCTACTCTATTTTGTGTCTAAATGGGGATTGTTGGCGCGCCTGGAAGGATCTACATGGCCTCTAGCAGGAGGAATAGCTCTTTTGAGCGAGAAATACCTAGGCATACGACCATGAGAGAGATGGAGATTCTCAGCGACTTCGCTAACTTATGTTAGTTACAATCATGGTCGGCAGAACTTGGCCTCAGTCAATCTCTCAAAAAAGGAGGTGTACCCCTAGAGCCACCGAGGCTAGGTGAAGATTGTGCAACCATTCCACATATCTATGGAGGACACAGGTGAGGAAACATGGAGACTCCCCTAAGAAACCCTCTTCTTGCGCTACGGAGTGGATGCGCTCCAAGAAACAACACACAATAAAGGGGATAAAAAAATGAGAAAGCTAATTGTCTTGTCTTTAGTCATCGCCCTAGTTGCTGTAGCCCCTGTAATGGCTGCAGGTCTAGATTTGAGCGGTGCTATTGAAACAGAGATTTCTGTGAACAAAAATGGAGAAAACTTGAAAGTAGTACCTGGTTCTGAACTGAACCTGAACATCGGTCTCAGTGCTGCTGAAGACAAAGTACGCGCCGGCGTAGAGTTTGGTTTGGAGAGAGAAGAAAAGGATATCATGCCTACCGATGTGGCACTTGGTGATATCAAGTTGAAGCAAGCATTTATCGAAGCCGATGGTCCTTTCTGGCATGGTGGTCCTGAAGCAACAACTCGCTTTGGTACACTGGACATTGGTTACAGCCCATATGCAAGCTTGAAAGATCGTAGCGGTATCAGTATCAGTGGTGTAGATCTAGACGTTGTTGGACTGAGCGGTTTCTATGCTCTAGAAGGCCCACAAGGACATGTCTTGGGTCTCCGTTCGGACTTGTATGTCGTTGAAGATGTGAATCTTGGCGCTTCGCTGATTAGCGATGACGAGATTCTCCGTCTACAACTTGATGCAGCTGCAGCTCCTATCGAAGGACTGATGGTTGCTGGTAATATCGCGATTGATCATGTTGACGGCTTTGACTTTGATATGGATAATCTGTGGACCCTGCAAGCTGACTACCAGATCGCTGAAGGCACCAATGTAGTTGCTGGTTACAAGCACATTTCCGAAGACTTTGAAACACGCTATGTTGCTGCTAAGACCAAAGATGAAGATGCTGAACACGACTGGGTACACTTGGCCCGTGCCAAAGACTCTGGCTTGTATGTTGGTATTGCCACTGAGCAACAGGGAATTAGCATGAATGCTGCCTATGACCAAATGTTTGCTGAAGCAAGTATTGGTGCTGGCACCGAATACGAAGGCTTCAAGTTCAACGTAGAAACCGTGCTTGATGTACCTGCCGTAAGTGCCATTGCAACCAAGACCACAACCTTTGGTGTAGGTCGTGAGTTTGATGTGATGGATGGACTAGCTATTGATGCTAAGTACGAAGGTAAGTGGACTGGCGGAGAAGTAAGAACTCTTGTGCACACCATTGGTGCTAGCACCACTCTAGGTCTAGTACCCGCCATTGATGGTCTTGAGCTCAGCGCAGAAGTATCTGCTTCTGAACTGAATCTTGACTCCCTTGGCTACAAGGTTGCTGCAGAGTTTGACGCACCAAATGGTGTAAACCTCGGTATCGAGCATGCGCGTCATGTAGGTACAACCTTTAATGCTGGCATGAAAGTAGAATTCTAAGCTTCAAATCGTAAGTGAGAGTGGCTCCCTGCTTCTGGGGAGCCATTTTCGCGCGCCTGGATAACAAAATAAAGGGATCAGAGCATAGACATAGAATAAACAGCAGAACAAACCCTCATTTTGGAATATGTGGGGGTAGCAGGAAAAAACTTTTTCTGTTGGAAGGATTTACAGATTCTACGTCAAATAATGCTAGAGAACAAGCTTTATTCTTCTCAGAGGTACTGGTAAGGAAAGGAGGTGCCCACTCAGTATCCAGATACCAAGTAGAAGATAAAGACATTACCGCCGGATATGCAGGGTAAAAGGAAACATGGATACTTTTCCCCACAATCCCAAGGTGATGGAGATATACCTAAAGAAAGATTTTCCAAAAACTGAGGGGGAAAAATAATGAAGAAGTTTTTAGTTTTATCTTTAGTGCTCGTTATGGCACTAGCCGGTAGCGTCTTTGCTGCTGACGAAGTTGTTATCGTCGAAGACGTTGAAGAAGTTGTAGAAGAAGTTGTAGAAGAAGTCGTAGAACCAAAGGTTCCTGAGCTCGTATTTAGCGGCGAATTCGGCGCTGAAGTTAAGCAGAGCGTTTGGACCTGGACAGAAGAAGGAGCACCAGGCTGGAAAGGTCTTAAGACCACAACAGGTGCCTTTAGTTTTCTAAATGGTGACTCGAAGTTTGATCATCACATTAAGCTAGGCATGGGCTCCAGCAGCGATACTTGGAGTTTAGCTGTTAAGTTGGCTAAGGACACTGCCGGTGAAGGTCTTGTTGGATTAGACGACGATGGTGGCTACACCTTAAAGGTGAATGATGATCTGTTTAATTTGACAGTATGGCAAGGCGATGCCAACAGCCAAGGCTTTGTACGCGATACATTTGCCCTCGTACAAGGACGTGACAAAGGAGCAGCTACAGTTCGTGCATCAGCCTCCATTATGGATCTAGCCAAGCTTACGCTTCAACTGGAACCAGGCAATAGCATGATTGCACAGGTAACCGCAGATGTAGCAGGTGCCGAACTAGGTCTTATTGCTCAACGGAAGTTTCACGATACAGATCTACCAGCATTAAAGGGTGCAACATATGAGTATGATGAAGATAAGAATGTCGTAATAGAGAAAGTCAAGGCAGAATCGCGGACTGGCGATGACGCAGTTAAGGTGGAAGCAACAGTAGAGAATGCTCTGGACACAGTAGCACTTACTGCAGCCTATGATTTTGAAATTGTTAAGGTAACCGTTGGTGGTGGCCTCAGCATGAACAACACCAAAGAACTTGAGGATGTACCAGCGGCAGTGAAGGACGACGTAGAGAAGTTGACAAAAGATCTGGAGAATGCTTTTGCTTATGCTGTTAAAGTAGAAGCACCGATCACTGACGAAATCAAAGCCGAAGCCAGTTATGTTGTTAAACCAGCAGACTGGAAGGGCAATGGAAGCAATTCTGCTGTAGCAAATGTTAAAGGTAGCTATGAAGCCGACGCCTTGGCTGTAAATGCTAGCTTTACAACTACGGGTAAACCTGTGAATAATCCTGAAACAGATGATAACCGAACCACAACGATCGCCCTTGACGGATCCTATGACTTCGCAAATGATATCACTGCAAAGCTAGCCGTTGAGCACAAGATCGAAAAAGATAAACATGCAGCCATCGAAGAAAACATCAATACAACAAAGATTACTGCCGATGTTTCTGCACCAATCGTTGAAGGTCTAGTAAGTGTAGCTGCCAATGTTGGCTATACCTTCGATAACCTTGGCGCCATTCAGGTGGGTACGTATGTAGCAAACCCAGCCGGATTTGCACAAACTACAGCACTAGCCAAGAGGAATCACAGTGCTTTTGCTTTGGCAAAATCGGTTTTCGATGCAGGAGCTACTTTCACCGTAACTCCAATGGATAAATTGACATTGAAACCAGCTGTTAGCTTCAAGAGCTTTAAGGATGGTAATAAAGACGATGATGAGTCTGCAGCAATTCGCGCGATTAGAAATGCTACTCAGCATACTCACTTTATTCCTAACGACTTTACAGCCGGTTCCATTATCACTCTCAAAGCTGACGCTACCTATGCAGTAGGCGGCGGTGCAACAATCACTCTTTCCGCTGGAAACGACAGCTACAACTTTACCGCTATCAATGGTGCAGACGCTACTTTGAAGTACAACAACCCATTTGCTAGCGCAGCAGTGAAAGTTGTATTCTAAGTCACAACAAACACAAACCACCCGGGACTTCTCGGGTGGTTTTTTCTTATTCTGTTTCATAGTAGGCTCCGATTCTGGGCTAAGGCGCTGATGGTCAGCAAATGCAGATCACTAGAGCTGAGGGACTCTGCCTCTGGCAACTGGCGAAGGAGGATGTCGCGATCGAGTTTGCGAAGGGTCATTCGTAGGTGTTCTAGACACTCATCTTCTTTCATCCCTTCATCTAATCCCCCATAGATCAGACATAATAAGGTGAGATAACGGATGCGAAGAAGGGGCTCCAAGAGATTTGGGAGTCCTCTTTCACAGAGTTTCTTGGCTTCCATGAGCAAACCTCGGTGCCAGAGAACCTTAGCGGTGAGATACTCCAGTTCTGGATCTGCTGGTGGCTTGGGAACCGGAACACTGAGGGCTGTGGCACTAGAACTCAAATCCCGTAAGAACAGAGTGGTTGGTGAAGGCGGCAAGTGATCAAGATAACCATGGCATTTTTCGGTGAGCAGTATACACTCTTTGGCCGCCTCTAGAACCAGGTGATCACCTATCAGTTCGGCGGTGGATGTATTGAGCCGGTGGGACCACTCTCTTAGATTACTCAAAGAAGGTGAAGCTGCTCCATTTTCCACCTTGCTCAAAAAGCTCGCTGATGCTTTACCGGCCACATCGCCTTGGCGAAGCCGGAGCCATTTACGTCTCTGTCTTAGTCGAGATCCTAGTAACTGCATGTCTTAACCCCCTAAAATGAGGATAAACCCCTTCCCCTGAGGCAGAGTTTACCATAAAACATGGAAAGAGGCAACGTCTCCCATTATTGACAGTACCCGCCTATGGGAATTATAATGACAGTAAGTTCGTCCTAAACGAGGTGACGTCTGTAGTGGATAATAAAAGGATTCAAATCCGGATCCCTGCCTATTTGTTGGACCAGGTTGATAGCATTGCTCAGGAAAGTCAGATTAATCGCAGTCAGTTTATACAAAATTGCATCCAAACGTATATAATGGAGCGAGAGCCTCGTTGCATCAAGGAGAAACTGCGAGTGGGCTATCAAATCATGGCCGACCTCAACCTACGTCTTGCGGAAGAAGACTGCGGTGATGAACTGCTGGAAGACTACGAGCGCCAACTGGCGGAGGCTGAATAGAGTGGAAAATGTATCACGCGGTGATATCTTTTATGCCAATTTAAACCCCGTCATCGGTTCAGAACAAGGGGGCGTCAGGCCCGTATTAGTTCTGCAAAACGATATCGGAAACAAGTACAGCCCGACTACCATAGTAGCTGCCATTACTTCGCGCATTAAAAAAGCAAAACTGCCAACCCACGTGGAACTTGCCAGTGAACACTTCTCCTTGGAGAAGGACTCTGTCATCCTCCTGGAACAGGTACGTACAATCGACAAAAGGCGACTCAAAGAAAAGATCGCCCACCTAGATGAAGAGACAATGAACAAGATCGATGAGGCCCTACAGATTAGCCTCGGTTTGACCAAAATATAGAGATCAAGAAAACACTCCGTCCGTGGGTGTTTTTGTTTCAACCAGGAGGGATAGAGATGACAAAGGTTAGACCCATGATTGGCCTACTCTGCGCACATGAACAAGAAAAACGGGATCGCTGGTTTGTTGCTACAGCTTACATTGAAGCCATTATCCAGGCTGGGGGAATCCCCATTTTGATACCGTACCAACCCAAGGAGCAAATCGTCCAGATTCTGCAAGGTTTGGACGGTCTTGTTTTGCCTGGCGGTGATGACATCGACCCAGCCCGCTACGGGGAAGATCCTCTGATTCAGTGTGGAGCCATTGATCCTCTCTGGGACGATTTGGATTTATGGGCGGCGGGTTTTGCCCTGGAGCGTAACATGCCGATTCTAGCCATCTGCCGAGGCTGCCAGGTGCTCAATGTGGCCCTGGGCGGATCGTTAGTCCAAGATATCCCTACTCAAATTAAAGGCTCCATCAAACACGCCCAGGAGGCCCCGAGATGGTATGCCTCCCATGACATTCGCGTCCAAGCCTCAAGCCTACTGGGAAGCATCTGGGGACAGGACCCCGCCAAGGTCAACTCCTATCACCATCAATCCATCGGTAAAGTGGGCAAAGGACTCCGGATTGTAGCCTCAGCCCCAGATGGGGTCATTGAAGCTGTGGAAAGCACCGAACACCGCTTTGTTCTTGGCGTGCAGTGGCATCCTGAATTAATGACAGAACACTACCCTGTGGCCAAGCGAATTTTTGCACATTTCATCCAAGCAAGTTTGGAGAGCTAATTTTTAGGCAGGATTTACCCTCCTCGGCGGTGAACATGGAAGTTATGTGCAAATTGAGGAGGCGATATCTTGTTAGTCATCAAGAACGCAACGTTATACACCATTACAGACGGTATTAAAGAAGGGTCCCTGCTCATTGATAGCCAGGGAAAAATAGCGGCCATCGGTGAAGTGGAAATACCTGAGGGAGCGGAGGTTATCGACGCTACTGGGAAGATTCTCATGCCTGGCATGATCGATGCCCATGGTCATGCAGGGGTGTACGAAGAAGGTTTAGGCTTTGAAGGTTCCGATGGAAACGAAATGACCGATCCCATCACACCCCATTTAAGGACTCTAGATGCCATTAATCCCCACGAAGAAGGTATTCCTGAGGCATTAAGGGCCGGGGTTACCGCCATGTGTATCTTGCCTGGTAGTGCCAATGTCATTGGAGGACAGGGCGTAACGGTTCATTTGTATGGTAATACTGTAGAAGACATGATCATCAAAGAAGATGGTGGCCTAAAGATGGCCTTCGGCGAAAATCCGAAACGTGTTTACTCTGGTCAAAAAAAGACACCTTCCACCAGAATGGCTACTGCAGCAATTTTGCGGGAGAGTTTGGTGAAGGCCCAAAACTATATGGCCAAACAAGAACAGGCCAAGGATGACCCCACAAAATATGTGGAGCGGGACCTTAAGATGGAAGTCTTGGTCAGGGCTCTGAAACGGGAAATCCCAGTGAGGGCACATGCCCACAGGGCCGATGATATCATGACAGCTCTTCGCATCGCCAAGGAATTCAATCTCGATATGAGCATTGAACACTGCACCGAAGGGCACAAGATTACCAAAGAATTAAAAGAAGCCGGCGTCTGGGCCTTGGTCGGACCTACGATTAGTAACCGCTCCAAAGTTGAGCTCCAAGAGCTGTCCTTTAACACCCTCAAGGTACTCTGGGAAGCGGGTATCCCCGTCACCATTACCATGGATCATCCCGTCGTGCCCGTGGGATACCTACCCACAGCGGCTGGTTACGCGGTCAAGGCTGGACTTCCCTATAAAGAGGCACTGAAAGCTATCACCATCAATCCAGCTCAGGTCTTAGGAATTGCTGACCGTTATGGTTCCCTTGAGGTTGGGAAGATGGCTGACGTCGTTCTCTGGAACGGCGATCCTTTGGCAATCCAGTCCGAAGTAGAGCAGGTTTTGATCCACGGCGAGGTAGTGTATCAACGCTAGTATCTTCAGGGAGGAAAAACTGTGTTTACGTTAATATCCACAAGTCCCAGCCAGACCATGGAGCTGGGGCAAACCCTAGCCCAAGCACTCTTGCCTGGCGACTTGCTGAACTTAAGTGGGACACTAGGAGCCGGAAAGACGCTCTTGGTGAAGGGAATTGGAGCGGGCTTGGGAATTGATCCAGGGATCGTTACCAGCCCCACCTTTGCCATCATTA
>JAAYOK010000170.1 GCA_012520355.1 Bacillota bacterium
AACTTGTCAAGCATCTTGGCAGGCCCGAGCTCTACGCTCCAAGTTCTGCCCCTTTTTGGGATGATGAACATATTTCCAAGGGGATGCTTGCAGCCCATCTAGATCCCCAATGGGATGCCGCATCGCGTAACCATGCATTTATCGATCAATCTGTGGAATGGATCTCCCGCCTCTTGCCACCTAAAGACAATCCGCGCTTGTTAGACCTGGGGTGTGGACCAGGTCTTTATGCCGAAAGGTTCTGCCGGAAAGGGTACCAAGTCACAGGAATAGATTTATCCAAGCGTTCCATTCAGCATGCCCGGGCAAGTGCCTCCCAGCAAGGTCTAGGGATCACATATTACAATCAAGATTATTTAGACCTGTCCTTGCAGGGCGTGTTTGACATTGTTGTCCTTATCTATTGCGATTATGGCTGTCTGTCCACGAACAGTCGAACAAAACTTCTAGCCAACATTTACCAGGTCTTGCGCCCTAACGGACATCTGATTTTAGATGTCTTTACTCCCTTACAACATGAAGGCAAGACCGAGACAACTACTTGGAGGTTCGAGCAAGAAGGCTACTGGAAGCCCAAACCCCATTTATGTCTACAATCGTTTCACCGCTATGATGAGACCAACACCTTTTTGGATCGATACATTGTAGTCACAGACACAAACGTCGATTGCTACAACGTTTGGGATCATACCTTCGAAGTGGATGACTTACGCGATGAACTAAACGGTGCCGGCTTTACGTCCATAAATATCTATGGGGATGTAGCTGGAGCAGAATACCAACCAAACAGCACAGTCCTCTGTGCTGTAGCCAGAAAGGGTGGCTCTCAAGGATGAACATGGAACTCATTCCCGTTGATGTTAATGAAAAAGAAATCCTCCGCAATCTGCTGGAGAAATACGATTATGAGTTTTCCCAGTATGACCAAAGAGATGTGAATGATCTAGGTTTGTATGGTTATGACTACCTAGATTATTACTGGACTGAAAAGGACCGCTGGGCGTTTTTTATCAAGGTTGACCAGAAACTTGCAGGGTTTGCCATGGTTAACACCTTTCCAGAGATGGTGGCCGAAACCGACTATTCCATGGCGGAGTTTTTTGTCATGCACAAGTATCGGGGCCAGGGCATCGGCCGATTCGCTGCGTTTCAGGTCTTTGACATGTTCCCCGGCAAGTGGCAACTGAAAAGGCACCCCAAGAATCTGGGCTCAGTCCATTTTTGGAACAAGGTTATCCAGGAGTACACAAAGGGCAATCACCTCTACATACCAGGGCACCCAGAAGCCAGGTACGACGATGGTTCCCTTGGTGATGTCTTCATTTTCACATCTCCTGGGAAGGAAGGTGGTCGTAAATGAGCAAAACCCTTCGATCTTTTTGCTTGAAGCTGTTTCTGACGCTGTTTCTGACGCTGCTACTCTTAGGCATTCCTAAACTTGCTGGGGCCATCGCTAATGGTTTTGACTACGGAGCAATGGATCCAGACGGTGCCTTTGCCTGGTTATTTGTCCATCATCTGGCGCAGGCGGCCATCTTCTTGGTCATAATCATGGTGATCCGTAGGTTTAGACCCCTGGATTTTGGCTTAAGCTGGGGTAATAAAGCAATTGGTAAAGCTTATGTCCTACGCTTCACCTGGATCTTCAGCCTGTATATGGTGGCCTCCTATATCTTGATCCTTATGACAAAGTCATTTCAGCCATTCCCCTATCCCTTGATCCCAAGGAACATTGTGGGTTATCTGGGTTTTCAACTCCTCGGCAGCGGGCCTTCAGAAGAACTTATCTTCCGGGCTTTCGCCATTACCATGCTGGGAC
>JAAYOK010000171.1 GCA_012520355.1 Bacillota bacterium
CGTCCACCCTTGACAAGATGGGTGAGGGAGTCGATGGTAAAATAGGCGAAGGCCTGTTCGCGCTGGTCCTCGAGCTTTTGCAAAATGGCATCAAGTGAGTGTCCGGCCTGAATCATTTCACCTGCAGTAATGAGGAGCAAGGTTTCTCCAACCGAGGCAGACCTGGAGTCGAAGACATGAATTTCTTCCGTGTTCATGAGCCCTTTGGCTAGCACAGCACTTTGGAGCGTACCGCTGAGTTTGGCTGAGAGGCCCACATACAAAATTGTGTAGCCTTGTTCGATGTAAGGAGTGAATGCTTCAACGAAATCATTGGGATTGGCTTGATTGGTTGAAGGAAGCTCCTTCGATTCCTGCAACTTCCGCCAAAAGTCCGTCAGCGAGAGAGTGACGCCGTCTTTAAACTCCGTTTCACCAAAAACGACACTCAAAGGTACGACACCTATATCGTAGCGAGCCCGGTAGAGCTGAGGTAGATCTGCTGCACTGTCCGTAAAAAGCTTAATTTTCGTGGTCATTTTGTCATCCTTCCTGACAATTGTCCATGGAGTTTTCGCTAAAAAGGACACCATTCCTTCGCACCGGACATATGACCTGATCCTAATCCCCCATTTCTTGACTTTCATCTATCATGCCAGGTATAATAACACTATAGTTAAAGACTGGGAAGAGGAATAGTACCTTTGCCGCTCTGGCCTAGAGAGTCGATAGTACGGTGGAATATCGAACCAGATGTGAAGGGAATGGACCTTGGAGTTGTTAGGCCGAAAGCAAGGTAGAACTAGGTCTAACCGGGTTTCCTCCGTTATAAGGATAGAGCGGATCGCAAGTCAGCGATCAAGCAGGGTGGCACCGCGGTTGTTATCGTCCCTATTTGGGGGCGTTTTTTTGTATAAATAAATCCCAACCAGGAATCTCCTGATTGGGACAGCCTTATGATGGAATATCTCCGACGCCATTGAGAATGTGATCGGGTCTGTAAGGGAAAAGATTGGGTGTGTTTTTGTTTGACACACCAGAGAGAACCAAAACGGTCTCAATTTCCGATTCGATGCCAGCAATAATATCGGTATCCATGCGGTCACCAATGATCACGGTCTCTGAAGCAGCGCAACCCAGTCGTTTTTGCGCCTGCCGCATCATGATTGGGTTTGGTTTTCCTACAAAATAGGCTTGTCTAAAAGTCGCCATTTCAATCGGAGCTATGAGTGCTCGACAGGCGGGAGCAATACCGGATTCGGTAGGACCTGTTAGATCTGGATTGGTGCCGATGAGCAAAGCTCCTTTGGACACAAGTTGTACTGCCTTTTCCATGTGGTTGTAGTTGTAATTACGCGTCTCACCTACGACAACATAATCGGGATTCACATCATTCATGGAGAAGCCTGCATCGTAGAGGGCTTTAACCAGCCCCGCCTCACCAATCACATAGGCACTTCCATTGGGTTTTTGACTAGCAAGGAAGGAAGCGGTGGCCAAAGCACTGGTATAAAAGTGATCTTCGGTCACATCGAGGCCCATCCGTGCCAGTTTTTCTCGCAGTTCCCGAGGGCTCCGTTCACTGCTATTTGTTAGAAACAGAAAGAGTTTATCGTTTTCAAGTAGCCATTGAACAAACTCTTTAGCTCCATCTAAGAGGCGATTACCATGATAGATGACTCCATCCATGTCACATATATAGCCGCGTTTGTCTCTGATTGAATCCATACCACACCTCCTCTAACCATCAATTTAGTTTTCTCTCCTAGGGTTCGCCTTAGAGAGCCAAATACCTTCTGAAGTGGGTCCTAAGGGCCAAGAAGGACATGAATTGGAAGAAGAAAGGGATGACACTATGACAACTGAGCATATTGATTATGGTTCATTTGAAGCTGCAGTGGTAAAAAGCAGGTTGCTGGAGCAAGACCTGGAGAAAAATCCAATGAAGCATAAGATCCTAACAGGTGATCGGCCCACAGGTAGATTGCACATTGGTCACTTCTTTGGTTCCCTCCAAAACAGGGTGCGCCTCCACAAGCTCGGCGTTCCCACTTATATTGTAATCGCAGACTACCAAGTTCTGACCGATCGAGACACCTTTGAGGGCATTGCGGAACACGTGCGGGAATTGACCATCGACTATTTGGCCGCTGGAATTGACCCCACAGATGGGAAAACCTTTATCTTTCCCCATAGTCATGTGCCGGAACTGAACCAATTATTACTACCTTTTTTGACTCTGGTGACCAATGCTGAGCTTGATCGAAATCCCACTGTGAAAGAAGAGATCATTGCCTCGGGCCAAAAGAACATCAACGCGGGAATGTACACCTATCCCGTGCATCAAGCAGCTGATATTCTCTTCTGTAAGGGAACTGTGGTTCCCGTCGGGAAGGATCAACTACCTCACCTAGAGCTCACGAGGACGATTGCCCGGCGTTTTAACCATCGTTTCGCCCAGAATCAGCCAGTCTTTCCCGAACCTCAGCCTCTTTTAAGCCAAGCACCCATTATTCTAGGTCTTGATGGGGGACAAAAGATGAGTAAGAGTCGTAATAACACGATTATGCTCAGTGCTACGGAAGATGAGACTGCGAAGCTCATCAAACGGGCAAAAACCGATTCCGACCGTAATATCACCTATGATCCAGAGAATCGTCCTGAGGTGGCCAATCTCTTGATGCTGATTTCCCTCTGTACCGGAAGGCCCCCTGAGGAAATCGCCGCAGAAATAGGGGATGGCGGGGGAGGGCAGCTGAAGAAGATGCTCACCGAATCCTTGAATGAATACTTTAGACCCCACCGGGCCAGGCGCAAAGAACTAGAGCAAGATCCAGGTTACATTCGCCAAGTTCTGTTAGATGGTGTTCAGGCTGCCAGGGAAGAGGCCATCCAAACTCTAGAAGAGGTTAGGAAAGTCATGAATATGGGTTTGTAGGGGCTCGTAGAAAGACAAGGAAAGGGGTTTGTCCATGGAGCTATCGCAGGATGCCAAGACCACCATCGTTCAGTTTTTGCTAGGAAAGTTGAATCCCGAGCTGATCTATCTCTATGGCTCATTTGCCCGGGGTGAAGGTCGTAATGAGAGCGATATCGACATAGCGATCTATGGTGGCTCCGAATGTGATGCTTATACTCTTTTCCTCCGAGCCAATGAGCTGGCCCAACACCTTAGGCGCGACGTAGACCTAGTGGACCTCAAAACAGCTTCTACCGTGTTCCGGGCACAGGTGATCACCCGTGGAGAACTGCTCTACTGTAGGGATCAGACGTTCAAGGGGTACGTAGAGATGCGTATCTTGAAAGACTATGCCAAGCTCAATGAGGAACGGAAGGTTATCCTTGATGCCATTCGGGAGGAGGGCTCAATTTATCATGAGTGACGTTTTGCTAAACAAGGTTGCTACGATAGAGCGGTGCTTGCGGAGAGTTAAAGAAGAGTATGCCGGCGATGAGATGAGTTTACAGAATTTTACTAAACAGGACTCCATCGTGTTAAATCTACAGCGAGCGATCGAAGCTACAATCGACATGGCTATGCATATTGTTGCGGGGGAAAAATTGGGCTTGCCCCAAAATAGCCGTGATGCGTTTCAGTTACTTTATGAAAGAAACGTCATCGATGAGGTTATGCTTGGACGGCTGAGCGCCATGATCGGATTTCGCAATATAGCGGTCCATGATTATCAGCAAATCAACTTGCAGATTTTGCAGCAGATTGTGGAACACCATCTAGAGGACTTTACAGACTTCATCCAAGTGATCAAATCTAAGTTCTGATTTCGGCTGCATGGCTGCCAACAGTAAATCAAGTTCTTCCTGAGACGAGGGATGTTACTGTCCTTCGTCTCCCAAAAAATAATTAGGTTTACATAATATACATTATGCGAAGTTGTATGGGCGAGATAGGCGCGGAGAATTCTATCCAGTATATTGGATTCCTCAGCCTCACGAAAACGCCCAATAACCGCGGCGTTTTAAGGCCGTTTTTAGAGGACTTTTTTCCTTCTGAGGGTAAATATATGGCTGTCCTCGTTACCGCAAAACAAAAAAGACCGGCGTGCGGTCTTTTTTCCGTAACATACATGGTTGTTCGTATTTGTCATCTGCGAATCCATGTTTTATCCTATGGCAAACTACCACTTGCAACTTGCAACGGCTGGATTTCTTGCTTCACTAACACAGTCAGTCTTTGTCCGGGAAAAATGTCTGCCGATGTGAGCTGGTTTAAATCTCGCATCGAACCCACAACATCTCGGGGATCGTCATCTGGAACTTGGGCTCTGGCAATGGACCACAAGGTGTCACCAGGTTCAACCATGACCTCTCTATAGACGTAGTCACTCTGGATGCCATCTGTTGCCTTAGTGACTATGAGCTTTCCTGCAATGGCAACCACGCCTAAAGCCAAGACAATCAACAAGCTAATGGCAGAAATCGTATTAATCAGATCTTGGGTCCTTTGGCTCATCAAAATCCCTCCCTGGAACAAGTGTTCTGTTTGTTGTTTGATTTCACTCTACACCAGAACATGTGTTTTGTCAAGCCTTTTCAGAACAATTGTTTGACCACCCATTGTTTCCTGTGTTATAATGACCTAAACAACGTTAAAAAGAGCCTTGGGAGGGTCTATCATATGAGTAAAATATCAGAGCGTCGGCGGAAGATTTTGGAATTCATCAAAGATGAGGTTGCTGCGAGGGGGTATCCCCCATCGGTCCGGGAGATCGGGGAGGCAGTAGGACTAAAGAGCAGCTCCACCGTCCATGGCCATCTACTGAAGCTTGAAGAACTAGGTTATATCAGGCGAGATCCTTCCAAACCCAGGGCGATTGAAGTTTTAGATGATCTCAATGTGCCCAAAATTCGGGCCCTCGAGGTTCCCGTACTCGGGCGAGTAACGGCGGGTATGCCAATTTTAGCCGTAGAGAACATTGAGGAGTACTTTCCTATTCCTAAAGATTTTGTGGATCATGAGGATGTCTTTATCCTACGGATCAAGGGCGATAGCATGATCGAAGCGGGTATCCTCGATGGAGACTATGTCTTAGTGAGCGAACGGGAGACCGCCAGGAACGGAGAGATAGTCGTTGCCCTTCTAAATGGCGAAGAAGCGACGGTAAAACGTTTCTTCCATGAAGGTGACCGCATTCGCCTGCAGCCAGAGAACTCTACAATGGAGCCGATTTACTCCACAGATGTGGCTATTTTGGGAAAAGTCATCGGAGTCTTCCGCAAACTACACTAAACTACACGAGAGAAAAAGAGACGAGTTGCTTTAGTACTCGTCTCTTTGCTCATATTCTTTCTGGGTTATTAGCTTACCGTGCTTGATGTCAGCATCAACAAGATTGTACTTACTGTCAAAATCCACTGTAGCCTCAATTCGTTGATAACACTGGGAACCTACAATCGTCTTCCGTACAAAGTACTGTCCCGGCCCGAGATCTGCATCGGGACCCTCGCGTTTTTGTACTTCACTCGTTGTGCGGAGCCTGACAGCGATCTTCTCACCGCATCTATCACACTGAACATAAAACCAAAGACCATGTGGTCCTTCGGCCCTTGTGTACCCTGACTTGCCCCTTGCTCGACTTTTTCCCAGGTTCGGAAAAAGTCTGTCGAGAAAGCCCATTGTATCGCCTCCAACCATAACATTGCTTTAGACAATAACTTTGGCATACAGGGGCCATTCTCCTGCAAAATGCGGGAAAAACGGCTCAGGGACTTTCCTCATCCGCCTCTACTCCGACGGGAACGTAGACATAACTTATATTGCCATCAATCTCCACCTCATAAAAATCGCACATTTGA
>JAAYOK010000010.1 GCA_012520355.1 Bacillota bacterium
GAGCACCTCTTTGGCTCCCCGAGCCGCCTGAATTGCCCTGGTGCCATTGGTGGTTGAGCATACCAAACTTCCCCCTTGGTAGGTGTGACCAACGTGCTCTAGGGGTGAATTACCAAAATCAAAACCGGGGATCGGTAGCGCCTTTCGTTCCCCGGCCAAGAGAAAGTTAGGATGAGCCCTCTGCATCTCCATCGCTTCATCTATGTCTGCCACCGGATAGAATCGTTCCAGACCTGCTTCTAACGCGGTTAAAATGGTGGTAGTAAAGCGAAAAACATCAATAACGATGGCAAGTTTCCCCGCCAGTTCATAGCGGGCAAACTCTCCCGGACTCAGAATCACGTCTGCGTACATCATATCCTCCCCTAATCTCCTAAACGTAGGTTGGCCACGGCATTTAAAGCATAATCGCTCCGTCTGCCCGCCAGATAACGAAAATAACCAGCGCTGCCGATCATGGCAGCATTATCGGTACAAAGGTGACGTGGTGGATAAAGAAGTTCCATGCCCACTTCACGCACCTTTTCCGCCACATGGGCCCTGAAAGTATCGTTGGCAGCCACGCCCCCTGATAGCACCACCTGGCGAACTTTGTGTTCTTGGGCTGCAGTGATGAGTTTATCGGTTAAGACATCGATGATGGCCCATTGGAAACTTGCGGCAAAGTCTGGCAAATGAACTTCTTCCCCTTTTTGCTTGGCCCCATTTAAATAGTTGAGCGCGGCCGTCTTGAGGCCACTAAAGGAAAAGTCAAAGTTGTCTTTTTCCAGTAGACCCCTGGGGAACGAAATTGCCTCTCGATTGCCGGTTTTTGCGAGTTTTTCAATTTGGGGACCTCCTGGATAAGGCAGGCCAAGGACCCTGGCAACTTTATCAAAGGCTTCGCCGGCAGCATCATCTCTGGTGCGACCCAGGATTTCGTATTCGCCCAGTCTAGGAATTAAGAGCAGATCGGTGTGCCCCCCAGACACTGTAAGACAAACGAGGGGAGGCTCCACTTGCTGACCATCCAAGAAGTTGGCATAGATATGCCCTTCAATGTGATTAACGCCAACTAAGGGGATCTGCTTGGCAAAAGCCAAGGCCTTCGCGGCGGCTACGCCAACTAAGAGACTTCCCACTAAACCTGGGCCATAGGCCACAGCGATTACGTCCAGATCATCCAAGGTTACCTCGGCTTTTTCTAGGGCCTCATTGATGACAGGAAAAATAGCCTCAATGTGATGACGCGAGGCTATCTCAGGCACAACGCCCCCATATTTTTGATGAATATCGATCTGGGATAAAACAACATTCGATACGATCTCGCGTCCGTTCCGAATCACGGCCGCGGCTGTTTCGTCACAACTCGTTTCGATTCCCAGTGCTAGTCCACTCTGCACCTAATTCCCTCCACATGATTAAAGCATCTTCTTTATCATCCTGATAGTACTGTTTGCGAATTCCATTGGGAACAAAGCCCAGTTTCGAATAGAGAGCTTGAGCCCCCGTATTACTCACGCGAACTTCTAGGGTCATGGCAATGACTCCCCGGGCTACCGCGGCTTGGGTTAAGACATTTAACAGTCCTTCCCCGATTCCTTGGCGCTGAAAAGCGGGATCAACGGCAATGTTAGTAATGTGGCCTTCATCTAGGATAATCCAGATTCCTGCATAACCCACAATGCGTTCCCCCACCATGGCCACAATGTAAATGGCATTATCGTTCCGTGTCACTTCGCTGACGAAAATATTCCTGGACCATGGTGTGGTAAAACACTTCCGTTCCACTAGTTGAACCAGGGGGATATCCTCCACAGTCATCACACGATAAACTACGTTTGTCCCTGCCATTTTCGTTCTGCCTCCGTTTGGCGCATGTATGTAGGATTGAGTGTAAAGGCATCACTCTCTTCACCTTGCAAAAACTTCGTGTAACCCAAATGGGCAACCGCGCTGGGCCGCAAGAGGGCCTGACTCGGCTGTACTTTGGGGACATCGCCAAGCTGCTCAGCATAGTTAACGGCCCCATCACCAACATATAATACGGGCTCCCCGGACCTTTGGACACTCCTGGACCACTCTTGGACCTCACCTAGGGTTCCCCAGGCTGGATCATGCAGGGCAACTCCGGCTCGAAATGCTTGCCAAAAGACGTTCTCCCGCCGGGCATCCACTAATGCTAGGACCGTTCCTGGGAAGTGTTGGAATTGCCAGCCATAGGCCTCCAAGGTTGTCACTCCAACGAACTTGATGCCCAAAGAATAGCTTAAACCCTTGGCAGTGGCCACACCAATCCGGAGGCCAGTGAAGGAACCAGGCCCCGTCACAACGCTGAGTAAACCCACTTGATCAACCTCAATACCCCCAGAGATTAAAAGCTCCTCCAGTGCGGGTAAGAGTCGTTCAGAATGGGTTGTGCGAATATTTAATACGGATTCACCCACGAGCTGGTCACCTTGGAGTAGTGCTACGCCCCCAGTCATGGTCGATGTGTCAATCCCTAAAACATACAAGAGAAAAGCCCCCTCAATTGTTCTTCCAGTTCACGCCCGCGCTGACCCTGGCCCTCTACGGTAAGCTGGCGTTCTTCAGAGCCCAAGCTTGCCAGGTTTATGTCTAGACGGTATTCGGGCAAGAAATGTCGAAACAAATCGCCCCACTCCACGACCGTGATGCCTTGACCATAGAAATATTCCTCATAGCCAACTTGTTCCAGCTCCAGGTCGCTTTCGAGGCGGTAGAGGTCAAAATGATAGAGAGGGAACTGGGTTCCCTCATATTCGTTAATGATGGCAAAGGTGGGGCTGGTAACGATCCCTGGATCAATTCCCAAGCCCGCTCCAATTCCCTTCACCAAGAGCGTCTTTCCGGCTCCTAGTGTCCCACTTAAGTTCAGCAAGTCGCCAGGCAA